>CAIQIL010000435.1 GCA_903871865.1 uncultured Burkholderiales bacterium | reverse complement strand
TGCCCGAGCCGGTCGTGCCGGCCACCAGGCAGTGCGGCATCTTGGCGAGGTCGGCCACCACGGGCGCGCCAACGATGTCTTTCCCCAAGCCGATGGTCAGCATCGACTGGGCAGCGTGGTAGACCTCCGAACCCAGGATCTCGGTGAGCCGGATCATCTGGCGCTTGGCGTTGGGCAATTCCAGCGCCATCAGGTTCTTGCCTGGGATGGTTTCGACCACGCGGATGCTGACCAGCGAGAGCGAGCGGGCCAGGTCTTTCGCCAGGTTGACGATCTGCGAGCCCTTCACACCGGTGGCGGGCTCGATCTCGTAGCGCGTGATGACAGGGCCTGGCGAGGCCGCGACCACGCGGACCTCGACGCCGAAGTCCTTGAGCTTCTTCTCGATCATGCGAGACGTCATCTCCAGGGAGTCCGCCGTGATGGTCTCCATGCGGCCCGGCGCGGCGTCGAGCAGGTCGATCTGCGGCAGCTTGTTGTCGCCCATTTCGGCGAACAGCGGTTTCTGCTTTTCCTTGACCACGCGCTCGGACTTGGGCACCTCGACCACCGGCTGTTCGATGATCAGCGGGATGGGCTCGGCCGGCAGTTCGTGGCGGACCTCTTCGACGACGCGCTCGCGCTCGATGGCCGCCTGCTCGCCAATGCGCAGGTCCTGCGCCACCTCGCGCTGGGCTTCGTGCTTGTCGCGCAGGCCCTCGATGCGCTCGCCGATGCGCTCGGCCAGCTCCAGCCAGGAAAAGCGCAGCGCCAGGGCCAGGCCCGCGACCAGCAGCGCGATCCACAGCACGCCCGAGCCATTGAAGCCCAGCCAGGCCATGCTCAGCTTGCCCAGGGCGTAACCCAGCACGCCACCGGCACGCTCGCCGGCCAGCAGTTCTTCGTGGCGGTACAGGCGCGCCCACTCCAGCGCGCAGCTCGACGACATCAGCAACACCGTGCCCAGCCAGACCGTCCAGGCCGGTGCCTCGGCACTGTGCGCGGCTTGCTGCGCTTGTCCGCCGACGGCCACGGAGACCGCGGTGTCGCGGCGCAACCAGCGCGCCAGGCCACTCAACCAGGCCCGCCCGCCGATGAGCAGCAGCCACCAGGCCGACAGCCCGAACAGCATCAAGGCGATGTCGGAGACCTGCGCCCCCAACGTGCCGACCCAGTTGGCCGCATCGTGGTGCTGGCCGGACGTGGTGAAGGCGGGGTCCAGCCGATCGTGGCTGACCAGGGCCAGCAGGAACAGCAACCAGGCCACGCCGCCCATCAACAGCCCCAGCTGGAAACGCAGGGTGTTTTCGGCCGGCGCCGCGGGCTCGGCCACGCGCTGTCCGCCCGGCACACGGTGCAGACGGCCAGTGACCGTGGTGGTGGCGCCCATGCCGCGCACCAGCGACTCATCGCGCCGCTCTGCCGAGGCGCGGGCCGGCTTCGCGCGCCGGCCACTCTGGGCAGAAGCACCGGCTTCGGTCTGAAGGGAATCCAGGGGGAAAGTCATGCCACGATTGTGGATCAAAGAACCACGCAAACGCGGGGCGCTCCGGGTGCACCCGCGTGCCAAGCCATCCCGCGTGGCATAGGATCAGCGTGTGCAAAAGCACACACGGGCTGCACTCACAGCGGCATCCGTGCTGAACATTCAAACTGGGATCGTCAAATGAAAGCAAATGTTTTTGCTTGCTGCGTGTTGGCCGCAGCCATGGCGCTGACCGCATCGCACGCACACGCGGCCACGGTGACGGCGCAGGGCCCCACCGGCACCTTGACCGTGTCGTACTTCGACATGAGCGGGCCCTTCACGTCCGACATGCTGACCGCCAGCGGGGCCACCAGCTATTTCCCAACGGCGACGGCCGTCGGAGGCTCGGTGGTCATCGATTTCCCGGCGCCGCCTGGCGGTGGCACCGGGCCATTCATTGCGGCCCGAGATGCCCTGCAGCCCTCGGCCTCCGCCAACACCCGCTACAGCGGCAACGTCCTGGCACCACTGTCGTTCGGCGTTGGGGCCAACCTGAGCAGTTATGTCATCGAGGTTGACGCCACGCTCATCAGCAATCCTGGGACGTATGGCCTGTACTCCCGCGACCTGGGCTTGACCACGCCACAGTTCAACTTCACCGCCGGCATCCGAGGCACCCAAGCCAACGGGACCACCACCCTCGCAAGCTTCAACAAGAACGTGGCGGACGTCTCGACACAGAACATCACGCTGTCAGCCCTCATCCCTGTTGGCACCGATCTGAACAAACTGAGCTTTGACTTCGGCGCCACGTTCAAGATCGTGGACCCCCTCCCCTTTGCTTACATCAAGGGCGGCGCCAGCTACGACGGCCAATTCGTGGTCAACAGCATCCGCATCCAGCCTCTGACGACGGCCGTGCCCGAGGCTGGCACCTGGGCCCTGATGCTGGTGGGCATGGGCGGCATGGCTGGGCTGGGCTGCGCATCCGCCGCCAAGGCCTGACGCCCCGCAGGCCAAGCCCAGCGCGCTGACCACTGCGCGCCACCCGATTTCCGCACAAGCAAACACCACAGGAGAAACCCATGGCATTCAACCGCGCACCCCTGATCGGCCTGGCCGCAGGTTTGGCTTTTGTCAGCACCACGGCCTTCGGCCAGTCTTACCAGACGCTGTCGAACAGCCTGGGCAAGGTCACCGTCAACACAGCCTACGGCTCACAGAACCAGCCCGGGCTGCTGGTGTTGCCCACCTATGGCGTGGAGCTGACCGACAGCCTGAGCTTTGGCTTCCCCCCGAATGCCGACGTGAACGTGGCCACGGCCGCGAGCGATGGCAACAGCCTGACGATCACCACCGCCTCACTGGCCGACGGCTCGGCGGGGCTGCAGGCCTCGCGTGCCCTGGTGCCCATCCGGTCCTTCATGGTGGAGACGCACACCAGCGCCTACCTTGACATGCCCCTGCTGGCCCAGATGAACGATCCGGCCAGCACGGCGTTCTCGGTCACGCTGGCCGGCAAGCTGCTCACGCCCAACACCGGCCCCCAGCCTTACACCCTGACGCTGAGCGCCACCAACGGCCAAGGCCAGAGGGTGGGCATTGCCCTGACGCGCGCGTCCAGCGCCGCGGACGGCAGCTTCTCCTTCCAGGGCACGGTGGACGCCAGCTTCGGCCTGAGCGGCCTGGGCTACAGCCTGGACGTGCCCAGCGGCACCCTGGCCAGCGTGCAGGTGACGTCCCTGACCTTGACGCCATTCAAGGTGGCGGTGCCTGAACCCGGCGCCGGTCTCTTGATGGGTCTGGGCCTCGTCGGGCTGGCCGGCTTGCGCCGCCGTCGGACGCATTGAACCGCGCCACCTGAGAAACGCAGCCTTGCGCTGTGCCAGAAAGCAAAAAGCCACGCCGGAACAGCGTGGCTTTTCACTTGGCGGCCTGGTTCAGGCCAAGCCGATCAGGCGGTCGCAGCCAGCCGGTCCTTGAGCACCACGCTGCCCGAATCCTGCGTTTCGATCAGGCCGCGTTCTTCGAGGTCCTTCATCACACGGGACACCATCTCGCGCGAGGCGCCCACGTGCTTGGCCAGGTCCTGGCGGGACACCTTGCCGCGGATGACCTTCTCACCGGCATCCTCATCGGCCATGTCCAGCAGGGCGCGGGCCACGCGGCCATACACGTCCAGCAGGGCCAGGGATTCGATCTGGCGGTCGGCATTGCGCAGGCGCTGCACCAGGCCGCGCAGGATGGCGTAGCTCAGCGAAGAGTTCTCGGGCAGGCAACGGGCGAACTCGGCACGGCCCAGCACCAGCACATCGGTCTGCACCTCGGCGCGCACGGTGGCCGAATGGGGCTCGTTGTCGATCAGGCTCATCTCACCGAGGTAGTCGCCCGCCTCCAGCACGGCCAGGATGACCTCGCGGCCACGCTCGTCGGACGCCACCACGCGGGCACGGCCGGTCAGCAGGATGAACAGGGCGTTGGTCTTGCGGCCACGCTCCACGATGAGCTCACCGCGGCGGTAGCGGCGCTTGACCACACCTTCGGCGATGGCTTCGGCCTGAGCTTGCGTCAGCATCGAAAACAGCGGAACGCGCCGGATCAGGTCAAGGTTGGACAACATGGCCATGGGGGCTCCTCAGCGGGTATGGAGACGGTCAAGTCCGTCGTGTGACGGGAACTTCAGGTGAAAAAAGCACCTGCGCGGGTGTGACAAACAACCTGTCTGACCATATTTCGGCATCCGCGCGGGATTTTTAAGCACTTTATGAAAAGAGATGTGGATGACATCTCCGGAAGAGCAACGTGAATCCCTCACAGTTCGCAGCCGTTGCGGCTCTGAGCGAAAATGCCAGGCAACGAACGCACGGCCATCCGCCGCCTGATCCTGCGGCACGCCACTCAGAAAGGCAACCATGAGCACCCCCCAGCACAGCAACGTCCTCAGCCTCGGC
>CAIQIL010000434.1 GCA_903871865.1 uncultured Burkholderiales bacterium | reverse complement strand
GTGCACCTGGATGGCATCGGTGCGGGCGATCAGGAAGAAGCTCGAATCGGTCTTCGCGTCGGCAGCAGCCTTCACGCGATCGACCATCTCTTCGGTCGTCACGATTTCCTTGCCGGGACGATGACCGCAGCGCTTGGCGCCGACCTGGTCTTCGATGTGGCAGGCCGCAGCACCCGCCTTGATCAGGCTCTTGACCGTGCGCTCGATGTTGAAGGCGCTGGGGCCGAAGCCGGTGTCGATGTCCACGAGCAGCGGGGTGTCGCACACGTCGGTGATGCGGCGCACGTCGATCAGCACGTCTTCCAGGCCGCTGATGCCCAGGTCAGGCAGGCCCAGCGAGCCAGCCGCCACGCCGCCACCCGACAGGTAGATGGCTTTGTAGCCGGCGCGTTGGGCCAGCAGGGCATGGTTGGCGTTGATGGCGCCGATGATCTGAAGGGGGGATTCTTCCTTCAGGGCTTGGCGAAAGCGTGCGCCGGGGGACAGTTGGGCCATGTGGATCTCCGTGAGGGGTGTCCGGCAGGCGGACGGATGGGATCAGTGACAGGGTTACCGCAACGTGTGTGCCAGGGCGGATCATAGGCGGGCTGTGGCTGGCTGGGGAGCCCCAAGTGCTTGATTTTGTTGGCTTGACGGCTTGGGTGTCGGGCTGGGCGCTGCGGGGGTGTGCTGCGACGTTGTTTCTATTTTGAAACGTTGTTTCGTGTGTGTGCAACAATGCAACATGCTGCCTGCAACACCGTCACCCGCCGCGCCACCCCGCATCGTCGCCGTGGGCTTTCGCCGCATCAACAAGATGCTGCAGGAGTTGGCGCCCGACGTGGCCGACCACGCGGTGGTCGATGTGCTGGACGTGGGCTTCGAAGAGGCCGTGGCGCGCGTCCAGGCGCTGCAGGCCCGCCAGCCTGTGGACGTGGTGGTGGCCGCTGGCTCCAACGGCGCTTACCTGCGCCAGCACCTCGACGTGCCGGTGGTGCTGGTCAAGGTGGGTGGCTTCGACCTGATGCAGGCCCTGGCACAGGCGCGGCGCTTGTCCGGCGAAGGCGCGGGGCCCATCGGTCTGGTCACGTTCGAGGGCATGGCGCCCGACCTGCAGCGTTTCGAGCGCCTGTTCGACTTCGCCATCTGCCAGCGCAGCTACCGCACCGAGGACGAGGCCCGGGCCTGTGTGCGCGAGCTGCAGCAGGCCGGCATCGCGGTGGTGGTGGGCTCGGGCGTGGCCGTCGATGTGGCCGAGCAGTTGGGCCTGGCGGGGCTGTTCCTCTACTCGATGGACGCCGTCCGCGAGGCCCTGGCCGATGCCGTCGAGGTGGCCCGCGCCGCCCGCATCCAGCAAGCCAAGCGCGAGCGCCTGAACACCCTGCTGGCGCACCTGAGCGATGGCGTCATCGCGGTGGACCAGCAAGAGCGCATTGAAACCCTGAACCCGGCGATGGCGCAGTGGCTGGGCATCGAGCCCGGCGCCTGGTTGGGGCGGCGCCTGAGCGCGGCCTGTCCGGAGCTCAGCCTGCAGGCCACGCTGCGCCTGGGTCAGCCCGAGCAGGAGAAGATCGAGCGTGTGCGCGGGCGCCAGCTCATCGTCAGCCGCATGCCCATCGTCGAGCAAGGGGTGCTGACGGGCGCGGTGCTGTCGGCGCAGGACGCGATCTCCATCCAGCGGGTGGACCGCCACATCCGCGCGCGCAGCCAGTCTCACGCGGCATCCGGCCGGTACGAGCTGGCCCAGTTCGCCGGGCGCAGCGCGGCCTCGCAACGTGTGCAGGTGATGGCGCAGCGCTGTGCGCAAAGCGCGGCCACGGTGCTCTTGCTGGGCGAGAGCGGCACGGGCAAGGAGTTGGTCGCCCAAGGCATCCACCGCGCCAGCGACCGCCGCGACATGCCCTTCGTGGCCGTGAACTGCGCGGCCCTGTCCGAGACCCTGCTGGAGAGCGAGCTGTTCGGCCACGAGGAGGGCGCCTTCACCGGCGCGCGCCGCGGCGGCAAGATCGGCCTGTTTGAGGCGGCCCACAAAGGCACCATCTTCCTCGATGAGATCGGCGAGATGCCGCTGGCCTTGCAGACACGCATGCTGCGCGTGCTGCAGGAGCGCGAGGTGCTGCGCGTCGGGGCGGTCGAGCCCACGCCGGTGCAGGTGCGCGTCATCGCGGCCACCCACCGCGACCTGGCCGAGCAGGTGGCGCAAGGCCGTTTCCGGCTCGACCTGTACTACCGGCTCAACATCCTGCGCATCGAGGTGCCGCCGCTGCGCGAGCGCCTGGCCGACATCCCCGACATCGCGGCCGTCTTGCTGGCCAAGGTGCGCGAGCGTTTGGGTGTGGGGCCGGGTGTGGGATCGGAGCCTGGCGAGGGGGCGGCTTGGGACGCCGTCTGGCAGGCCCTGATGGCGCAGGCGCCGCGCCACGGCTGGCCCGGCAATGTGCGCGAGCTGGACAACCTCATCGAGCGCCTGGTGGTGTGCGTGCCGCCGTTGGCGGTGGCGATGTCGCTCGCCCAAGCGCATCACTTGCTGTGCGAGCTGGCGCCCGAGTTGTGCGCCTCGGCTGGCGCGGTGCCGTCACCTGCGAGCGATGGCGGCGGGGGCAGCACAGGCAGCGAGGGCCGTGCCTCTGCCCTCAAGCCTGCGCAACGCCTGAGCGAGCGCGAGCACATCCTGGCCACCTTGGCCGAATGTGGCGAGGACAAGGCCCTGGCCTGCCAGCGCCTGGGCATCAGCCGCACCACCTTGTGGCG
>CAIQIL010000433.1 GCA_903871865.1 uncultured Burkholderiales bacterium | reverse complement strand
TGCCCGAGCCGTTGGGGTTGGTCTTCTCGTTGGGGAAGCCCATTTCCTTGGACACGGCACAGGCTTGCTCGGCGAAGGCTTCGATGGCCTCGATCAGGTCGAGGTCAGACACCTTCAGGCCGGCTTTTTCCAGGGCCAGTTTGGAGGCGGGCACGGGGCCGATGCCCATGAACTCGGGGTCCACGCCGGCGTGGGCGTAGGACACCAGGCGGGCCAGCGGCTTGAGGCCCAGGGCCTTGGCCTTGTCGGCAGAGGCCATCACCACGGCAGCAGCGCCGTCGTTCAGGGTGGAGGCGTTGCCGGCGGTGACGGTGCCTTCTTCCTTCTTGAAAGCGGGCTTCATCTTGCCCAGGGCGTCGACGGTGGTGTCGCCCTTGACGCCTTCGTCGGTGTCGAACAGGACCACGCCCTTGCGGGTCTTGAGCTCAACCGGGACGATCTGTTCCTTGAACAGGCCGGCTTCGATGGCCTTGGCCGCGCGCTGTTGCGATTGCACGGCGTAGGCGTCTTGCTGCTCGCGGGTGATCTCGTGGCGGTTGGCCACGTTCTCGGCGGTGATGCCCATGTGGATGTGCAGGCGCGGGTCGTGCAGGGCGCCCAGCATGTAGTCCAGCATCTTCACGTCGCCCATGCGCGCACCCCAGCGGTTGGAGGTGACGATGTAAGCGCCGCGGCTCATGGACTCGGCACCGGCGCCGATGGCCACGTCGCAATCGCCCAGCAGGATCGACTGGGCGGCCGACACGACGGCTTGCAGGCCCGAACCGCACAGGCGGTTGACGTTGAAGGCGGGGGCTTCCTGGGGCACGCCGGCGTTCAGGGCAGCCACGCGGCTGATGTAGGCGTCTTGCGGCACGGTCGGGATCACGTTGCCCAGCACCACATGGCCGACGTCTTGCGGCTTCACGCCAGCGCGCTCCAGCGCGGTCTTGATGACCAGGGCGCCGAGTTCGGCCGGAGGGGTGTCTTTGAGCGAGCCACCGAAAGAGCCGATGGCGGTGCGGGCGGCGCCCACGAAGACGACTTCACGAGTCATGGTGTGATCCTTCCAGAGGGGTGAAACAGGGGGGTGACTGGTGCAACAACCTTGTATTGTGATGCAGTCCGTTCAGGTGGGTGTGGCCTGCCCGCGGGCTTGCAGCTTGGCACGGAACGCTGCTGGCAGCGACGCGACTTTCTTGCCGCCCTCGGGTGCGTCGCCGACGAAGACCACGCCGGTCTTGCCGCGGGCCACCTCGCGGCCGCTCTCCTGGTCGCGCAGGCGGAAGACGAGGTCGAAGCCGTACTTGTTGAAGTCGTCGGGGACCATGTCGATCTGCAGCGTTTCGCCGTAGAAGGCTTCTGACTTGTACTGCGCCATCATGTCGCCCACCACGATGGACAGGCCTTCGATGTCCAGCTCGCCGCGGTAGCCCAGCCAGCGGAAGAAGCGCAGGCGCGCCTCAGACACCAAACTGAGCAACTGCGCGTTGTCCAGGTGCCCGCCTTGGTTGACGTGGCTGATGTAGATGGGGATGTCGGTGCTGAACAGGAACTGCGCGGGCAGTTCGAACTGGATGCGGGCCATGGTGGGCGTGCCGGGGGCAGTACTGCTGTGACCTGACCATGATATGCGGGTTTACACCAGCGCCCGGCGCTGTGCCGGGCAACGAGCTCAGCGCGCCGGCACGCCTTCGGGCATGGCGGTGCTTGGCGAGCTGGGGAAGCTGTGGCGCAGGATGCGCCAGACCACCTGGCCGAACTGGCCGACCATCGAGCCGGTGTTGTAGTGGATGCCGTAGCGGCGGCAGATGTCGCGCACCACGGGTGCCATCTCGGCGTAACGGTTGGCCGGCACGTCCGGGAAGAGGTGGTGCTCGATCTGGTGGCTCAGGTTGCCCGTCAGGATGTGCAGGGCTTTGCTGCCCGACAGGTTGGACGAGCCCAGGATCTGGCGCACGTACCACTGCGGACGGGACTCGTCTTTCAGCACGGCCTTGGGGAAGGTTTGCACATTGGTGGTGAAGTGGCCGCAGAAGATGACGGTGTAGGTCCAGAGGTTGCGCAGGCCGTTGGCCACGAGGTTGCCGGTGAACACCGAGGCCCATGCCGGACCGGCCAGCAGCGGGAAGACGATGTAGTCCTTGACGAGCTGGCGGCGCCACTTGTGCAGCGTGGGGGCGGATTCCTTGAACAGGCGAGCCCAGGTGATGCGGCCGATGAAGACGCGGCCCACGCGCAGGTTCTGGATGGCCACGCCCCACTGGAACAGCAGCGCGAAGATCACGGCGTACAGCGGCTGGAACAGCGCGGCAGGGTGCCACTTCTGTTCGGGGAAGATGCGCAGCACGTCGTAGCCGATGTCATCGTCCATGCCGTGCACATTGGTGTAGGTGTGGTGCTTGAAGTTGTGGGTCTTGCGCCAGTTGTCGGCGGTGCCGACGATGTCCCACTCGAAGGTCTTGCCGCTGAAGCGCGGGTCGCCCATCCAGTCGAACTGGCCGTGGATGACGTTGTGGCCCAGCTCCATGTTGTCCAGGATCTTGGACAGGCCCAGCGTGAAGGCGCCCAGCAGCCAGACGCTCCAGTCCCACGGTGAGGGCAGGAAGAAGCCGACCACCAGCAGGATGCGGCCGATGATTTCCGTCCAGCGCACGGCGGCGAAGATGCGGCGGATGTAGCGGGCGTCGCGCTCGCCGAGGTCGGCCACGGTGCGGGCGCGCAGGGCTTCGATCTCGTTGCCGAAGTCGCTCAGCTCTTGCGGGCTCAAGGGGCGCTGGAGGCCGCGGTGGAGGCCGGGGGGCAGCACCGGGAGCGTTGGAGCGGCGGAGGCGTTGGCGGGGGCGTGGCTCATGGGGGGCGGTGCCTTCTTGAAAATCAAAGGTCCAGAGACAGGTCGGAGCAGGCGCGGCTCACGCACAGGCGCACGGCCATGTCGGGCTCGGCGCTGCGTTCACCGGTCAGGGTGTCCAGGGTGGTGCCGCTGTGGCGCTGGCACACGCAGGTGTGGCAGACGCCCATGCGGCACCCGGAGGGCGGGTTCAGCCCTTGGGCTTCCAGCGCCTCCAGCAGCGAGCTGCCCGAGGACACGCTCAAGGTGCGCCCGCTGCGTGTGAGCGACACCGACACCGTGGTGGCTTCGCCCGCGCCAGGCAGGTCGGCCGGCGCGGTGGGTGTGAAGCCTTCGGCCAGGAAGCTGCGGGCGGTGGCGGCGGTCAGGGCGCGGGCGGCATCGACGAAACCGCCGGGGCCGCAGGCCAGCACCTGGCGGTCGGCCCAGGCTGTGGCTGTTGCTGTTGCTGTGGCGGTACTGTCCGTGCCGGTGCCAGCGGTGTCGCACAGGCGGGTCAGCAGGGCGTGGTCGATGAAGCCTTCGTGCTCGTCGGTGCCTCGGGCCGCCTCGTGGGTCACCACGAAGTGCACCTGGAAGCGCGGGTGTTGGCGGGCCAGGGCGCGCAACTCGTCGGCAAAGCAGAACTCGGCGCGGGTCTTGGCCCAGTAGACGAGGCTCACGTCCACCGGCATGCCCTGGGCGGCCAGTTGGCGGGTCAGGGCCATCAGCGGGGTGATGCCGCTGCCAGCCGCCAGGAACAGCCAGCGGCCTTCGGGGCTTTGACCGCCTTGAGCGCTGGCCGGCAGGGTCATGTCACCGAAGGCCTTGCCCAGCTCCAGCACATCGCCCACGCGGGTGCGTTCACACAGCTGGGTGCTCAGGCGGCCGCCTTCGACGCGCTTGACGGTGATGGCGATGCGGCCATCGCGGCGGGGGATGTCGGTCAGGCTGTAGCTGCGCGTGATGCGGCGGCCACCGATCTCGGCGCTGACGTTGAGGTGCTGTCCGGGCTGGAAGCCGGCCCAGTGGCCGTTGGGTTGCAGCACCAGGGTGACGGCGTCTTGCGCTTCGACGCGGCGCTCGACCACGCGGGCCAGCGTGCGCGACCACGACCAGGTGGCATGGAGCTTTTGCGCCCAGAAGTCGAAGGTGGCCGGATCGACCATGGGGTCGAACAGGCGGCGAGCCAGGCTGGGTGCGGCGGGTGCGGTGGCAGTCAGTGACACGGATGGGGCCTCGTGAAGCGCATGGGCGCGACTATACATCTGTGCAGACAGTTGTGCATTAATGTCCTTCGTTATCATCGGCGGTCGTATGATCCGCATCAATGAGTTCCATCCCGTCCCCTGTTCAGGTGCCCGCGCCCGGTCGCAAACCGGTCATCACGCGTGAGGACATCGTGGCCGCCGCGCTCAAGCTCGTCGGCCCGCAGCGCAGCGTCTCGTCGCTGAGCCTGCGCGAGGTCGCGCGCGAGGCGGGCATCGCGCCCAACAGCTTTTACCGGCACTTCCATGACATGGACGAGCTGGCGGTGGCGCTCATCGAGCTGGCCGGGCGCTCGCTGCGCGACATCATCGGCTCGGCCAGCAGCCGCGTCAGCACCGATGCCAGCGTGGTGCGCAGCTCCATCGAGGTGTTCGTGGCGCAGCTGCGCAGCGACGATCGCCTGCTGCACATCCTGCTGCGCGAGGGCAATGTGGGCTCCGACGCCTTCAAGCAGGCGGTGGAGCGCCAGCTGACCTTCTTCGAGGAAGAACTCACCCTGGACCTGGTGCGCCTGGCCCGGGCCGAACGCACGGGGCTCTATGAGCCGGCGCTGACGGCGCGGGCCATCACGCGCTTGGTGTTCGCGATCGCGGCCACGGCCATGGACCAGCCGGCCGACCAGCAAGCCCAGCTGACCGAATTTGCGCCACAGATCGGAGGGAAATTCATTCCGTTGGTCGATCGCCGCGGCGCGTGGGGCGACTTCTGCGGTGCAAAGTTTGCGGACC
>CAIQIL010000432.1 GCA_903871865.1 uncultured Burkholderiales bacterium | reverse complement strand
GTGCACGTCCTGGGGCGCGCCATCGAGCGCGTGCAAGCGGCGCGAAACCTCGCCCACGACGCGCTCGGCGCTGGCAAAGAAGAGGGGCTCTTCCGGCCTGAGCACCAGCACGCCGGGGGTGGTGAGCGCATCGGGGTGGGTGCCCAGGGCCACAAAGTGATCGCTGCCATCCAGCCGACCCAATTCGTGCAGCACCGGCTGGCTGAAGCGCCGCAAGGACGCCAGCAAGGACAGGCCGATGGCCGCCAGCATGCCGTGCAGCACCCCCAGCAGGAGCACGGCCAGCACCGAACCGACCACCAGCCCGCGGTCGCGGTCCATGCGCCAGACATCGCGCAGCGGTCGCGGGTTCAGCGCGTGCCACAGGGCGGCGATGACCGCCACGGCCAGCACCGGACGCGGCAACCAGCGCAGCTCGGGCAGGGCCCAGACCATGACGATGCCAACGACGAGCAGGGCACACGCCGCCGCGGCCTTGCTGGTGGCGCCGCTGGCCGCGTTGGCCGCACTGGCGGAGAAGCCCGCCCCCACCGGCATGCCCTGCAGCAGGGCCGACACCACGTTGCAGCCGCCCAGCACCCACAGCTCGCGGTTGGCATCGACGCGGTCACCCTGGGCCAGGGCGAGGCTGCGGATGCTGCCCCACGACTCGGCGAACACGAGGATCAGCAAGCCGAAGGCCAGCTCGACCACGCGCAGCCAGGCGTCCAGGCTCAGGACCGGCACCTGCCAGTGCCAGGAGGGTGCCGCGACCGCCCCGACCGACTGCACGCCCCAGCCCTCCAGGCCCAGGCCCCTGGACGCCAGCATCGCGCCCAGCATCACCAGCAAGGAGGCAGGCCAGGCCGGCCAGCGGCGCAACACCACCAGCCCCACAGCGGCCAGCACGGCCACACCCAGGCTGGGCAGGTGCCATCGGTCCACATGGCTCAGGGTGTAGCCCAACAACTGGAGGGTTGACTGGCCCTGGCTTGGCAAGGTCAGCCCGAGCGCATCTGGCAGCTGGCGAACCACGATGGTGATGGCCAGGCCAAAGGCAAAGCCCCGCAACACCGGCCGCGAGACATACGCCGACAACTGTCCCTGGCGCGCCGCGGCCAGCAGGCAGAGCATGGCGCCAGCCGAGAGCGTCAGGGCCATCAGCACCGTCGCGTAATCCAAGCCGCCCGCCGGCGCGCCACCCGACAGCGACCAGGCGGCCGCGGCCGACAGGCTGGCGGTGGACGAGGTCGGCGCCACCACGGCGAAGCGGCTGCCACCGAAGAGGGCGTAGACCGCCAGGCCGGCCACCATGGCGACCAGGGCATGTGCCACCGGCAGGTGGGCCAGGCCGGCGTAGGCCACGGCCTCGGGCAACAACAGACCGGCCACGCACAGGCCGGCCACCACGTCGCGCGCACTGCTGCGCTGCATGCGCAAGGACATCTGGCCCGACCATCTGGCAATGGCCAACGAGGGGTGGGGATCGGGGTGGGACATGGCGGCAAAGCTGGTCAGGCCCGATCATGGCACGTGCCCGCGGCCTGCCGGTCGATGCCGACATGGGCATCAAGTGCGAACGATCACCCGGGGCGCGTCCGGGGCAGGCCGCCAACCGGGGAAGAGATCGCTCAAGCGGGCATCGGGCAGGCCCAGGTGCTGGCTGGCGATGTCGGACAGCACCTGGCGGAAATCGGTGGTGACGGCCAGGTCTCGGCCTTCGTGCAGCGCGCGATCGTCCAGCCCCGGCCAGCGGCCATGCACCCGCCCACCGGCCACCGGTCCGCCCAGCAGCCACATCGCGTTGCCATGGCCATGGTCGGTGCCGCCGTTGCCGTTCTGGCGCGCGGTGCGGCCGAACTCCGACATCACCACCACGACGGTGTCCTCGAGCACGGGCCCCAGCCTTTGCGCGAAGGCGGCCAGCCCCTGGCCGAGCGGGCTCAGGCGGTTGGCCAACTGGCCCGTGGCAGTGCCCTGGCCGGCGTGGGTGTCCCAGCCCCCCAGGGCCAGGAAGGCCAGCTGGATGCCAGGGTCCTGGCGCATCAGTTGGGCCAGCCGTGCGGCATCGTCCGGGAAGCCGGCGGGCAAAGGCGCACCGTTGCTGGCCGCCTGCATCTCGGCGTCGAGCGCAGCCGCGTCCATGCTGGCCATCAGCTCGCGGCGCGAGGCTTGCGACTGTCGGAAGGCACGCGACAGCGCATCCTCGCCGGCATACATCTGCGCAAAGGCCTCGGCGACCTGGGGGCGGTCCAGCACGGTGGGTTTGCCGGCGGCGGCACCCGACGGCAAGGTGGCCACGGCCTGGCGGCCCAGGAGGATGCGGGGCAGCGTGGGGCCCACCCCCACCGCACGGGCCGCAGATTCGCGCGCCGAGGCCGCAGGCAGCAAGCCCAGCAAGCGGTTGAGCCAACCATCGGCGCCGCTGGCCCGCCCTGGGGTGCCGGACTCGATGTCGTCTTGTGCCTCGAAGTGCGAGCGGGTGGGCTGGGGCGAGCCGCTGGCGTGCACGAAACCCAACTTGCCGCCCTGCCACAGCGGCATCAGGCTGGACAAGGCCGGGTGCAGGCCGAAATGCCCGTCGAGGTCCAGCACGCCACCTTCGCTGCCTGGGCGCCCCAACGCCAGCGTGGGACGGGCCTGGGCGTAGGCGGGCTCGCTGTAGGGCACGACCACGTGCAAGCCATCGATGGCACCGCGCAGCAGCACCACGACCAGGCGCTTGCCAGGCCTGGCCTGCGGCGCGGGCGCGGCCCAGGCGGCCCGTGTGCCGGGCAGGGCCAGCCAGCCCAGTGCCATCGCTTGGGTGGCATGGCTGCCACGGCGGAGGAAGTCACGGCGTTGCATGCGGGCCTTTCGTCGGTGGGTGCGCCAGGGTCAATGCCACATGGCATCGGGGCTGCCCAGCACCATGGCCGCGCGCATGGCGGGCTCGGCGTGGACAACCTTGGCGCGCGTGGCTGGCGACACGGCCGCACCCCAGGTTGCCAAAAGGGCGCCATCGTCCACCGGCGGCGCCTTGAAAGGTTTGCCCGAAGCCCAGGCCGTGGCCAGCTGCAGCCGGCGCGTCAAGGCATCCGGGCTGAGCCAGGTGGCCGCGTCCAGCGGGTAGCCATCGGGTGTCTGGCGGCCATACAGCGGCATGCCCAATTGCTGGAGGGCCCCCATCACAGGGCGGACATCGTCCAGCGGCCAACCTGTCGCCCGCACCGAGGACACCACGTAGCGATAAGGCGTTTTGAACAAGCGGCCGCGGATGGCGGGGTCGCGGAAAGCCGGGCTGTGGAACAGGGTGTCGAGCACCGCGCGGATGTCGCCATCGGTCTCGGTGAAGCGGCGCGCCAGGGCCTGCACCAGCTCAGGCGGAGGCTGCTCGGACACGAACTGCTGCGCCAGCTGCAAGGCGATGTGGCGGGCGGTGGCCGGGTGGGCGGCCAGCACGTCCAGGGCCCATTCGCCTTCGGCCTGGCCTTGGCCACCCACCGTGCGGCCCAGCCAGACCTTGTCGCCTGGGTCGTGGCGGCCCGGGTCGAACAGGAAAGCCGAACCCGAGGGCAGCGCCGGCCTGCTGGTGCGCTGAGACGCGTCCCGCCACTCGGCGAGTTGCCGCGCACGGCGAGGCGGCAGGGGCTGCAGCGGCTGCTCGGGCGCCAGGGTCCAGCCGGTCAGGATCCGCGCCAGTTCGGTCACGTCGTTTTGGGTGTAGCCGCCGTCCACGCCCAGGGTGTGCAGCTCCATGAGCTCGCGCGCGAAGTTTTCGTTCAGGCCCTTGCCGCCCTTGGGCCCCTGCCCTTGCGACAGCCAGTTGTCCAGGTAGAACAGCATCGCGGGGTGGTGGGCCGTGGCGCCCAGCAGATCGCGGAAGCGGCCCAGCGCCCAGGGACGGATGGCCTCGCGCTCGTAACTGGCCACCAGCGCATGGTCCAGGCCCTTGCCCTCGAACACATTGAAGTGGTTGAACCAGAAATCCACCATCACCTCTTCCAGTTGGCGAGGGCTGGCCACCGCGCGCCACAAGCGGGCCTGCGCTGCCTCGGTGCGCAACTGCTGCTGCAGGGCCTTGCGCTGCGCCATGTTGGCCTCTGAATCGGCGCTGCGCTGCGCTTTGGCCTGCGCTGTGGCTTCGCGGAACCGTTGCACCAGCTCGCTTTGCGATCCGCTCAGGGTGCCGAGTGCGTCCAGCCGCGCCTGCAAGGTGAGCGGCATCGGCAGGGTTTGCGGATGGAGTTGCGCATCGATGTAGGCGTCCACCCCCATGGCCATGACACGGGCCACATCGCCCGGTGCCGGTCCGTAGGCCAGGCGCTGCAACACGTGCACGGCTTCGACCTCGCTGCTGCCCGCCAAGGCCAGGCACGGCAGGCTGGCCAGCACCACACCGCAGGCCAGCCATTGCGCCCATCGCCTCGGTTGGCGCGGCAAGGTGGCCATGGCGGCAAGGCCCAGGTCGGCAGGGGCGCGCATCGGCTTGGACAGTGTGGGCAGGTGCATGGCGGATGGGCTTGTGGCGAAGGTCAGGGTGATCAACGTGCACGATGCCACCCCTGTTGACGCCGCCGCTGCGCCATCTGCCGCAACACGCGCGCCGTTTACCAGGCTTTACCTCTCGGACCTGGGCCTGCGGCCTCAGCGGCGCATCGCCGGCATCGCTTCGAACACCTCCGCGACCCACTCCACGAAGGCCTGCACCTTGGTGGAGAGGTGGCGACTGGATGGGTAAACCGCGTGCACCGGCAAGGACTCGACCTGCCAGTCCGCCAACAGGGGCACGAGGCGGCCGGCACGCCCGTGCCACTCCACCAGGAAGGCCGGCAACTGGCCCACACCCAGGCCGGCCACGCAGGCATCTTCGTAGACGTTGGAGTCGTTGAGGGCCAGACCGCCGTCGAACTTCAGCGCCAGGCGTTCGCCGTCTTTCACGAAATCCCAGCCCATCACGCCGCTGCCATCGAAGTAGTTGAGCCAGCGGTGGCCATGGAGCTGCTGCGGGTGCGTCGGCGTGCCATGGGCCGCCAGGTAGGACGGCGACGCGCAGGTCAGGAAGCGCATGGAGCCGATGCGCCGCGCCGCCATCGCCGAGTCCTGGATGGCGCCGACGCGGATGACGCAGTCCACGCCCTCGCTGACGAGGTTGATGGGACGGTCTGTGCAGCCCAGCTCCAGCGCGATGCCAGGGTGGCGGCGCAAGAACTCGGGCACGGCTTCGCGCACCAGGTAGCGGGCCATGGCCGAGGTCATGTCCACGCGCAGCCGGCCGCTGGGCGCGCCCTGGCGGGAGGAGACCGACTCGTCGGCCTCGCGCACATCGTCGAGCACCTGCACGCAGCGCTCGTAGTAGGCGGCGCCATCGGCCGTCAGCGTGACGCGGCGGGTCGAGCGGTGCAGCAGGCGGGTGCCCAGCTCGGCCTCCAGGTCCTGCACCAGGGTGGACACGGTGGCCTTGGGCATGCCCAGGGCCTCACCGGCGCGCGTGAAACCGCCGGTGTCCACCACCTTGACGAAGGCTGCGAAGGCTTTGAGCTTGTCCATTGTTCAATTTACTGAACAGTGATTTCAAAGAATGGCAGTTTATTGGACAAAAGAAAGTCAATACAGTGCATTCCACGATGTCCCCACTGCCCTGCCTGCGCCATGTCCACTGACCCCTGCACGTCGGGCGCCAACGCCCTGGCCGACGCCCAGTTCGACTGGCCGGGCCACCGCGGCCCGCTGCACCTCAAGCTGTACAAGTCGCCCGCTCACCCGCTGGGTTGCGGCAGCTTGCTGGTGTTTTTCCACCCCGGCGGCTTCGTGGTCGATGACCTCGAAGAAGCCAACCACTGCCTGCGGGTGGTGGCCGATGCCTGCGAGGTCCATGTGCTGGCCCCGAGTTACGCCCTGGCGCCCGAGCGCCCCTTCCCCGCCGCCGTTGAGGACGCCCACGCGGTACTGGGACAGGTCAGCGCGCACAAGCGCCAGCTGGGGTGGAAGGGCACGCACCTGTTCGTGGGTGGCGTGGAGGCCGGCGGCAACCTGGCGGCGGTGTCGGCCCTGGTCAGCCGCGACCGCCATGGCCCGCCGCTGGCCGGGCAGATCCTGGTGATGCCCATGCTCGATGCCAGCCTGGGTTGCCACTCCATGCGCTGTGCCGATGAGGCCCAGGACGGCGGCGCGATGGCCCGCACCCTGGCCGACAGCTACCGCCGCTACCTGCCACGCCCGGCCGATCGCCTCCACCCCTATGCCAGCCCGCTGAAAGCGCGCCGCCTGGGCGAGCTGCCGCCGGCCCTGATTTTCCACACCGAGGGCGACCCCCTGGCCGACGAGGCCGTGGCCTACGCCGACAAGCTGCGCCAGGCCGGCAACCACGCCAGCGACATCGCCCTTCCCCCCGCCGACGTCAAGGACAACCAGGACCGCTGCGAAATCACCGCCGACGACCCCTGCATCCTCGCCATGAAACGCTTCATGGTCGACATCGGCCAGAACGCCCATCCGCCTGCCACATCCAGCACAACCCACACATCCGCCAAGGGAGCCCAACCATGAACGCCACGTCCCTCACCAACCGCCTGCGCCCCGTGGCCCAGGCCATCGCCACCACCATCACCGTCGGCGCCCTGAGCGCAGCCGCCCTGAGCCTGAGCGGCTGCGGCAAGGAACAAACCGCCCAGGCCGCCGCGCCCCAGGCCCCGCAAGCCGCGCCCGTGAGCGTGGCCGAGGTCATCACCCGCCAGGTCACGCAGGAGCGCAGCTTCTCCGGCGTCATCGAGGCCATCGAGCGCGCCCAGTTGCGCCCCCGCGTGGCCGGCACCGTCGAGCAGGTGCGCTTGCAGCCCGGCGCGCTGGTGCGCAAGGGCGATGTGCTCTTTGTGATCGACCCGCGCCCTTACCAGGCCGAGGCAGCGCGACTGGAAGCCGCCGCCGCCAGTTCGCAACTCAAGGCCGAGCTGGCCCAGGCCGAACTGGTGCGTGCGCAGCGCCTGCTGGCCGACAACGCCATCGCCCAGCGCGACCACGACGAGCGCCAGTCCACCGCCCGCCAGCTGGAAGCCGCCGCGCGCGCCGACAAGGCCTCGCTGCAATCGGCCCGCCTGAACCTGGAATGGACGCAGGTGCGCGCGCCCTTCGACGGCCGCGTCGGCAAGGCCGAAGTCACCACCGGCAACCTGGTGGACGGCAACACGGTGCTGACCACGCTGGTGTCGGCCAACCCGATGTACGTGAGCTTCAATGGCGACGAGGGCACCTTCCTGCAAGTGGGCAAGCTGGCCCGCAGCAACCCCAAGGCACTGAAGGTGCGCTTGGGCCTGGCCAACGAAGACGGCTTCCCGCACGAGGGCCGCCTGGAATTCGTGGACAACCAGATCGACCCGCAGGCCGGCAGCGTGCGCATGCGCGCCGTGGTGGACAACAAAGACGGCCTGCTCACGCCCGGCCTGTTCGCCAAGGTGCAGATCGGCAACGACAACCAGGCCGGCGCCGCCTCGGCCCTGGTGGCCGAGCGCGCCATCGGCACCGACCAGAACCGCAAGTTCGTCTGGGTGGTCGATGACAAGAACCTGCCCGCCTACCGCCCCGTGCAACTGGGCACCCAGGTCGGCGACCTGCGCGTGATCACCACGGGCCTGAAGGCCGGCGAGCGCGTCATCGTCGATGGCCTGCAGCGCGTGCGCCCGGGCGCCCCCGTGGCACCGCAGCTGGTGCCCATGAGCGGCCCGGCCGCATCCGCCGCCGCAACTTCTGCCGCCTCTGCCGCCAAGTGAGGCCCACACCATGAACATCTCACGCTTCTTCGTGGACCGGCCGATCTTCGCGGCCGTGCTGTCCATCCTCATCTTCATCGCGGGCACCATCGCCATCGTGCGACTGCCCATCTCCGAGTACCCGGAGGTGGTGCCGCCTTCCGTGGTGGTGCGCGCGCAGTTCCCCGGCGCCAACCCCAAGGTGATCGCCGAAACCGTGGCCGCGCCGCTGGAAGAGCAGATCAATGGCGTCGAGAACATGCTCTACATGTCCTCGCAGGCCACCACCGACGGCGCTCTGACGCTGACGGTGACCTTCAAGATCGGCACCGACGTTGACCAGGCCCAGACCCAGGTGCAAAACCGCGTGCAGCGCGCCTTGCCGCGCCTGCCCGAGGAGGTCCGCCAGGCCGCCCCGAAAACCCCCGCCCTGGAGGGCGAGACCT
>CAIQIL010000431.1 GCA_903871865.1 uncultured Burkholderiales bacterium | reverse complement strand
GTGTCGGTGGTTCGATTCCGCCCCAGGCCACCAAACACCGAAAAACCCTTTGCGCTCAAGCAGCCCACAGGGTTTTTTTTGGATTTTGATCGGTCGGTGCTTCTGTGTTCAAGCTCGCAGCCCGTGTGCCGATAAGCACTGATCCCTGCTGCTCGGTGTGCTTGCCCCATGAAGTTCGATGCCCTGAAGATTCTGCTGGTGGACGACCAAGCAGCCATCCGCCTGGTGCTGTCTGAACAATTGCGGCAACTCGGGCACCAAGTGATCGAGGCGGAAGATGCCGCCAGCGCACTCGCACGCTTCAGTGACAGCGCGCCCGACGTGGTGCTCATGGACGTGGTGCTGCCCGACCAGGACGGCTACTGGGCTGCGCGGCAGATCCGCGCGCAAGACACCAGCGGCTGGACACCCATCATCTTCCTGTCCAGCCGCGACGCCGACATCGACCTGGTGCGCGGCATCGACGCCGGCGGCGATGACTACCTGGTCAAGCCCGTCCCGCCGATGGTGTTGCAGGCCAAGCTGATGGCCATGCATCGCATTTGCCGCATGCGCGCGCAACTGATGGCTTCGGCCGAGGAGTTGCGCGGGGCCAATGAACGGCTCGCCCATTTGTCCACGCTGGACGAACTCACGCAACTGGGCAACCGCCGCGCCTTCGACACCCGCCTGGCCGATGCCTTGCAGCATTGCCGCCGAGAGAAGCACCCCCTGAGCCTGTTGCTGTGCGATGTGGACCACTTCAAGCGCTACAACGACCACTACGGGCACCTGGAAGGCGACCGCTGCCTGCAGTTCGTGGCGCATGTGCTGCGCAGCGTCTGCCAGCGTCCGCTGGACGTGGCCACGCGCTACGGCGGGGAAGAGTTCGCCCTGATCTTGCCCAACACGCCCAAAAGCGGCGCGATGATCTTTGGCAGGGCGCTGAACAAGCTCATCAGGGAACAGTCACGCCCGCATGCACAGTCGCCACTGTCCATCGTCACGCTGTCCAGCGGTATCACCACGGTTGTTCCGGACGAGAGCACCGACCCACACCACCTGGTTTTGCGGGCGGATGAAGCGCTGTATCGGGCCAAGGCCATGGGGCGCAACCAGTGCTACAGCTTTGAGCTGCTGACCGCTGAGGCCGAGGGCTGCGCCTGAGCTGCACCGAACGCAGGGGCGGGCACGGCACAATCGTGCCCTTCACGGAATTCTTTGCTCGCCATGCGCTGCGCATCTGACAACGTCGACGTTGACCGCATCGAGACCTGGTCTCGCTACCGCAACGGCCTGTGCGACAGCTGCACGGCCAACTGCTGCACCATGCCGGTAGAGGTCAAGCTGCGCGACTTGGTTCGCCTGGGCCTGGTCGACCCGTTCGAAGCCGAGCACGAGCCGCCCAAGCAGATCGCCAAGCGGTTGACGAAAGCCGGCGCGATCGACCACTTCAACTTCAAGCATGAGGTCTTCACCCTGGCCCGCCGCGCCAATGGCGACTGCCGCTTCCTGGATGCGCTGACGCGCCGCTGCACCGTCTACGAGCAGCGTCCCCAGACCTGCCGCAGCCACCCGCAGATCGGACCGCGTCCAGGGCATTGCCCCTACGAACGGCGCCTGGACAAAGCGCGCGGGCAAGGCGGCGCCGAGGCCTGAGGGCTTCGCCGAGCGGCGCAACGCCGCGGGCGCAAGGTCAAGGCGCCGTGCCGCCAATGCTGGCGGGCACGGCCAGGGCGCGCTTCTCCCTCGACAGGAAGACGATGGGGATGATGACGGGTGCCAGCACGGCGAAATAGACCAGCAGCACGCCCTCCGCCCCGATCTTGACCGGCGTGGTCGCCTTCTCGGCGATGTGCTGGCCCGTGGTCTCGTCGGCGATCACGGTGACCGTGTAGGTGTGCACCAGTTTTTCGTGGAGGCGGTCGTCGCGCGTGGCGTTGCCCACGAGGTAGCGTGTGCCATGCAACCGGTTGTCGAGCTGCCAGTCACCACCCGGCAGTGGCTGAAAGCCCATGTCGCGCGCTGCCTGGGCTTCCGCGCGGCTCAGGCCAGCAGGCAGGTGCAGGCTGTAGGCGCCATCGGTCTGCCCATCGCGGGCCACGGTGAAAGGCTCGATGCGCGCTTCCACGCGGGACTTCAGCGCCGACTGGGTCAGGGCCACGATGTCGGGCGTGGCGTCAAAAACATAGTGGTGGGCCGCCCCCAGGATCACCAACTGCTTGCCGTCCTTGGACAACAGCAAGGTCGAGACCTGCTCTTTGTACGTGCGCTGGCGCACGGTCGGCTCACTGGCGCAACCGATGAGGCTCAAGGTGACCTGCGCGAGGCCGCAGACCAGGAGGGTTCGACGCTGAGGGTTCATGTCCTGCCTTGGGTGAAAAGGGCGTGTGCGCATGGGCCATGCTGCGCCCCATGGATCGTCGCCCATTATTCCTGCATTGTGGCGGTGTTCGCATGCCGACCGCAGCACCACCCGCCGGCATGTCCTGG
>CAIQIL010000430.1 GCA_903871865.1 uncultured Burkholderiales bacterium | reverse complement strand
GTGGCGGCCAGGCGCAGGCGCTCTTCCTGCTCATGGTGGGCGGTGATGTCGCGCGTGACCTTGGCGAAGCCCTTGACGTGGCCCTGGGCGTCGCGCACGGCCGTGATCAGCACGCTGGCGCGGAACACCGTGCCGTTCTTGCGCACGCGCCAGCCTTCCTCGCGGTACTGCCCGGTGATCAGGGCCGTGGCCAGCGCCTGCTCGGGCACGCCGGCCTCGCGGTCTTGCTCGGTGTAGAAACGCCCGAAATGCTGGCCGATGATGTCCTCGGCCTGCCAGCCCTTGATGCGCGCTGCCCCGGCGTTCCAGGTCATGACCGTGCCGCGGTCGTCCAGCATCAGGATGGCGTAGTCCTTGACGCCCTCGACCATCAGGCGGAAACGCTCCTCGCCTTCCGAGATGGTGGCCGCCAGGTCGTGCGCCATCGCGTTGGCACGTTCGCGCGTGAACAGCAGCACCCAGGTCAGCGCGCACAGCATCACGCCGGTCAGCGCCACGCCCACCATGGCCAACCCGCGGTACACGCGGCGGTCGGGCAAGGGGTAGCTGGCCAGGGGCTCGTACTGCACGCGCCAAGTGCGTCCGCCGACCTGCAGCGGCAGGCTCACGGTCAAGCCCATCGGTCCACGGGCTTGCGGCGCGGCGTTGCCCTCGTGGCTGTCGAACAGCAAGGCCTGCGCACCTGGGTCGCTCACATCGCTCACGCGCACGCGCACCGTCTTGAGCTCGTCTTGCAGCACGGTGGACACCATGTCCCGCATGCGGAAGGGCGCATAGACCCAGCCCAGCAGGTCGGCGCGGCGCTGCGCCACGCTGCGCGGTTTCGTTCCGTGGCGGTACACCGGCAGGTAGGCCAGCACGCCCGCCTGCACATCGACCGCGCTTTCCTGCTTGAGCTTGACCCGACCGCTGTAAGCGATGTCGGCCGAGTCGCGCGCACGCAGCATGGCCTCGCGCCGCACCGACTCGGACAGCATGTCGAAGCCGAAGGCACGCAAGTTGCGGCCATAGAAGGGCTCCAGGTAGACGATGGCGCTGTAGTCCTCGCGCACACCGAATGGCGTGACCTCGTAGTCCGGGAAGCCCTCGGCCCGCACCGCCTGGACGTGGCCCTGCAGGCGCTGGGGCGGGATGCGATGCGCAAAGCCCAGGCCCTGGATGCCGACGTGCCCCTCTTCCAGCCCCAACGCGGACACGTAGCTGTGCCACGCCTGGCGCGTCACCCGGCCGGACGACATGAAAAAGCCGGCGGCACCGCGCAGGATCTCGTCGTGGGTGTGGATGCGCTCGCTCAGGCGCTCGTTCAGCTTCCCGGCATGGGTGTCGAACTCTGCCGCCAGCACGGCCGCCTCCTGGCGGCGCAGGTTGAAGTCCGTGAAGGCCAGGGCCATCACGCTGATGCCCAAGGGGAGGAGCATCAGCCAATAGCGGCGGCTGGGCCTCGGCCCGCGGTGGCGGATCGGGGCGGGCGCGGAGGGCGCGGCGGGCGGAGAAGGCGATGCGAAGGGTTCCGCGGTCATGGCCGTGTCGGTTGCTTGCGGCACACACAACCCAAGCGGAGGCCCGCAAGTCACCTCCTGAGGTTCATTCTGCGGCTTTGTCCACACCATTTCGCCGTGAAAAAGACCGCAAACCGCCCCCGTTTGGCGACATTGCCGGGCCTCGGCACCCCGGTGACGCCGCACAGCAACGCCACCAAAAGGGCGCGGCTGGCAGTCGGTGTCGCCGCCGCACCCGCCACGCCACCGACATCGCTGGCATCATCCGGCGCGCGCGCCTCTTTCGCCTCTTCCCATCGCGCGCATTCCTTCGCCCGCCCACCGCGCCGCCGGAGCTCCCGACTTGCCCGACCTGCCCGACCCACTCGCCGCCCTGCGCTTCCCCGTGCAGTACATCGAGGTGACCGAGTCCCTCGTGCGCAGCCGCCATGGCCGCGTGGCCAAGGTGCGCCAGCGCTGCGGCCTGCCGCCCGAAGGTGACAGCGAGCCGGTGAGCTGGATCGACGGCCACCAGCTCATGGCCTCGGTGGCGATGGCGGTCGAACACTGCCTGCCCGACGAGCCCCCCTCGCTGCAGATCCTGCGCCACTTCCCGCTGACGGCCCACGGCACGCTGGGCGTTTTCGCCATCACCTCGGGGACGGTGGCCGAGGCGCTGGACGCAGCCCTGCAGTACCACGCCCTGGTCATGCCCCTGTTCGACATGCGCCGCCAGCCCGACAACGCCGACGGCGTACACGTGCGCGTGGTGCCCACGGTGGATGTCGGCGAGCACAACGCGCTCATGGCCGAGCTGGTGATCGGTGTGCTGCGCAACGTGGCGCCCTACACCACCGTGTCGGCCCCCGTGCTGCACGCCGAGTTCGCCCACGCCAGCGCCTGGCCCGCCCAGGCCTATGCCGATTTCTTCGGGGCGCCGCCGCGTTTCGGTGCGCCCTGGCATGGCTTCACCGTGCCGCGCGCCTTGCTGGACGCGCCCCTCATCACGGGCAACCGCGCCACGCGGGCCAGTCTGGAAATGCAGCTGCAGCGCGAAGCCCCGGGCAGCGCCCAGGCCAAGCCGCTCACGCAGCGCGTGCGCCAACTCGTGTTGACCGGCCTGCGCAAGGGCGTGCTGCCCGGCGGCGAAGACCTCGCCCACACCCTGGCCATGTCGGCGCGCACCCTCAGCCGCCGCCTGCAGGACGAGGGCCAATCGCTCAGCACCATCGTCGAACAGGTCCGCATCGAGCGCGCCGAGCAGCTGCTGCGCGACGGCGACCTCAGCGTGCAGGCCATCGCCCAGCAAACCGGTTTCGCCGACGCATCGAGCTTCGGCCGTGCCTTCAAGCGCGCCACTGGTCAGACGCCGGCCGAGCAGCGCAGCCGCCTGAAACTGGGCGGCGGGCGGCGCTGAACGCGCCCTCCGAAGTCAGCGCGCAGCGATCACCTGCTGCGCGTACGCGGTGCCGGCCTCGACCGGATCGCCGCTTCGGTTGAAGGCCTCCAACCAGGTGTCGTAGTGGCCCATCTCCTTGTGCTGCCACGGATGGAAGCCCGGCTTGAAATAGCTCAGGTAGTAGCCCAGCGCCGGCAGGAAGACGCCGCCCGGCTTGTAGAGCCACCAGGCGCCCTTGGCCAGCATCTTGGCGCGCGCCCAGAAGCCGAAGCCGTCGTCCTTGAGCATGCGGTTGACCATGTACCAATTGCCGATCGGGTACTCGATGCTGAAGTAGATGAGGCCCGCGATGCGCGTGAAGTAACCCGCCTTGGCGACTTTGGTGAGCACGTCGAAACACACGGCCTTGTGCTCGACCTCTTCGATCGAGTGCCAGGTGTACATCGCACGGATGCGGTGGTCGAAGGGCGCGATGATGTCCGGGCGCTCCATGAAGGTCGTGCACATCAGCGCGGTCAGGTGCTCAGCCGCGGCCGTGTACGACAGGTTGAAGGCGGCCGACCAGCGCGAGAGCTGCCATTTGAATTTGCGGTCCAGGAAGCGCTGCGTCCAGGCCACGTTCAGGCCCTGCTTCTCCAGCATCTCGTTGAACTGCGTGTGCACGATGCCGTGCTGCGCCTCCTGGCGGGTGAAGTCCTTGACCTCCTGCAGCAGGTGCGGGTCGGTGACCTGGTCGCGGTAGGCGCGCACGCTGCTGATGAAGTAGCGCTCGCCGATCGGGAAGGTCAGCGACATCGCATCGAAGAAGCGCGTCTTGTAGGGGTCGCCGCCGTTCCAGAAACGGGGGATGCGCTCGTCGAGCTGGAAGTCCAGCTTCTCGCGGGCCTGGATGGGGCGGGTCTGTTCTGCGTGCGGTGTGCTCACGGGTGTCTCCTCGTCAAGGGCCATCGGACGCAGCCCATGACGCCATTGCACCGCCGAGTGGCTTGTCAGGTGCAGACAGGGCTGTGCTGGATCGGTCAAGTTGCGGGGACAGGGGGCCAGGCGCCGACAGATCGGGCGCATGGCCAGCGGGTCGAGGGGAAAAACGGAGCTCATCTGGCCATCCACGGCGTAAGCTCAGCGCCAGACTTTATTGTGTCCGCCATGCACCTGCCCCCCCGTCGCCGCTCACATGCGGCTCGCCTGCCCCTCGCCCTCGCTTTGCCCACCCTGCTGACCCTGCTCACGGCCTGCGCCTCGGGCGGGTCGGACAAAGACAGCAGCGGCCTGCCCAAGCTGCCAGACCTGCCCAGCGTGCCCTCCGTGGCCACCGTCAAACCCACCACCAAAGACAGCGGCGTCACCGAGCGTGTCGGTCAGGCGGCCATCACACCCTTGAGCGACCTCAACGTCGTGCAGGAGGCCATCCCCGAGGCGCTGAAGGTCGCCGCCCACAGCCCTTATGCCCCGCCCCAGGCGCCCGGTTGCGACGCCATCGCCACCGAGGTCGCGGCCCTGGACGAAGCCCTCGGCGCCGACCTCGACGACCCCAAAGCCAGCGAGAAACCCAGCCTGCTGACGCGCGGCACCGACCTCGCCGAGAACGCGGGGGTGTCGGCCGTGCGCCGCAC
This sequence comes from uncultured Burkholderiales bacterium, assembly GCA_903871865.1. GTDB lineage: Bacteria > Pseudomonadota > Gammaproteobacteria > Burkholderiales > Burkholderiaceae_C > Aquabacterium. The sequence continues at coordinate 1,658 of CAIQIL010000430.1, read as the reverse complement.
CGTCGAAGGCTTCGTGCCGTTTCGCAGCTGGTTGCGCAAGCTCAGTGGCGCCGAGAGGCACAGCAAGCAGGTGGGCGCGGCCATCACGGCAGGCGGCATCCGGCGGGCCTACCTGAAGGGCCGCGGCGATGCGATGGGGTGCGTGCGGCCTGGCGCGGCTGCCATGGCCACACAGCCCTGAGCCAGGGACCGCCTCGTCACAAGCCCAGCGCGCGCCTCACATCGGCCACGGCCGGCGCACCGCGTGCCGATTCGACCTCGGCCACCAGGCGCATGGCCACGCGCTGCAGTTCGATGACGTCGGTCGCGCGCTCGATGTCCAGCGTGAAGCGGTAGCCCTTGATCAGGCCCAGGTGCGCTTTCACCAAGGCGTTGAGCCGGGTGTTGAGCTCGCTGTAGCTGAGCGACGTGAAGGACGTTGCCGGCACGCCCACGGCACGCCCCAAAGCCTGCTCGGCGTCGGGGTCGGCCTGCGTGGAGGCGAAGGGCTCGGTGTCCGGGGATGCCGGCGCGGCAGAGGGCGTGGCCGCCGTGGCAGGCGCTGCAGGCACGACCGGCACGGCTGGCGCCTGCGCAGCCTCGACCACCGGAGCCACCAGCCCCGTGTCGAGCAGGGCCAGCAAGTCGGCCGGCGTGGCGCCCTGGACCATGCTCACCCAGACCTCGCCCGTGCGGGTCGCATCCAGGATGAGCAGCAGGGTGCGCGCCGTGCGCGACAGCGCGTGGGTCCGCGACTGGATCTCGCTGCGACCCAAGGCCGTCTTGGCATAGCGCGCAGGCATGGTCTGGCTCCGCTGAAAGGAAGGGACGATGCCTGACCTGGCGCTTTATGCCAAGCCTTACTCCACGGCCTTGACCATGTCTTCCACGACCTTCTTGGCGTCGCCGAAGACCATCATGGTCTTGTCCATGTAGAACAGCTCGTTGTCCAGGCCAGCGTAGCCGCTGGCCATCGAACGCTTGTTCACGATCACGGTCTTGGCCTTGTAGGCTTCCAGGATGGGCATGCCGTAAATCGGGCTGCCCTTGACGTGCGCCGCCGGGTTCACCACGTCGTTGGCGCCCAGGATGATGGCCACGTCGGCCTGGCCGAACTCGCCGTTGATGTCTTCCATCTCGAAGACCTGGTCGTAAGGCACTTCGGCCTCGGCCAGCAGCACGTTCATGTGACCGGGCATGCGGCCCGCCACCGGGTGGATGGCGTACTTCACGGTGATGCCCTTCTCGGTCAGCTTGTGGGCCAACTCCTTGACGGCGTGCTGCGCGCGGGCCACGGCCAGGCCGTAACCGGGCACGATCACCACGGTCTCGGCATTGCCCAGCACGAAGGCGGCGTCGTCGGCCGAACCGCTCTTCACCGGGCGCTGCTGTTGGGCCGCGCCACCCGTGGCGGCCGCGGCGTCACCGCCAAAGCCACCCAGGATCACGTTGAAGAAGGAGCGGTTCATGGCCTTGCACATGATGTAGCTCAGGATCGCGCCCGACGAGCCCACCAGCGAACCGGCGATGATCAGCATCGAGTTGTTCAGCGAGAAGCCGATGCCGGCCGCGGCCCAGCCGGAATAGCTGTTCAACATCGACACGACCACGGGCATGTCCGCGCCGCCGATCGGGATGATGATCAGCACCCCGAGCACGAAGCTCAGGGCCAGCATCAG
>CAIQIL010000429.1 GCA_903871865.1 uncultured Burkholderiales bacterium | reverse complement strand
TTGCCGATGCCCGAGAGCACCGCCACCACCTCGCGCCCACCCAGGTGCCCGCGCCAGAACTCGCGCCCGCCGCGCTGGACGCGGGACTCGTCGGGCATCAGGTCGAGCAGGGCCTGGAGCTCCTGCGGCATCGCGGCCATGATGCCAATGGGGCCTGAAGGGTTTGCGAGGTCGGTGCGGGCGTCAGCGGGGTGCGGCATGCCGGACATCATCCCCCATCCGCACAAAAAAAAACCACCCTGAGGGCGGTTTTGAAAGCCTGTGGCACCAACGCTCAGGCTGCTGGAGCCTGTCGTTGTGTGTCGCTGCGGTGTGCAAGGCACAAACAACGGCACGGTTCTGAATGTTCCCTGAGCAGCGCCTTGTTCTGTTGTGATCGAACATGTTGTTTGTTCAGCGCGTCGAAGGCCATTGTAGTGAGCAGGAATGCCTGATACGATCATTTTTGACGCACTGTTACGTATTGAGATGTCACCAAGGGTTCGGCCATGCGCGAACGCCCTGGGAATTCGGTCACACTTTCTCGCATGGACGCCGCCACCCCCTCCGATCAACAGCCCCAAGCAGACGAGTTGTCTGCAGGCTGGATGGCAGGCTGCGTGTCCGATTTGCTGGGCCGCCACGGGGTGAGCCCGCGGCACCAGGCCACGGAAATCGCGCAAATATGCGCGATATCAATCAGCCAGGCACGGCGCAAGCTCCGCGGCGCGGTGTGGCTCTTTGGTGAGGTTTTGGCGCTGTGCCGCCACTACGGCGAATCGCTCGACGCTGTCTTCGCGCAGCACGCGGTGTTGGGCGCACTGCCCTTGGGCGTGGGCGCGGCGACCGGCAGCGGCGAACCGCGCGCGGGCCAACCCGCTCTTTTGCTGGTCGATGCCCTGGAGCTGCCCTGCACCCTCCACCTTGGCGCCCAGTGCGCGCCCGGCGCCACCGACACCCAGGAACTGCTGGCCACCCACCTCGGCCAGTCCTGGGTGGTGGGCAGCGCAGCCCGGGTCCTGGCGCTGAACCCCGCGGGCACCTGCTACCGCATCGAGCAACTCCAGCTGGAGTCGCCCGACGACCAACCCCGCCTGCGCATCGCCGTGCTCGACGACGACCCCTGCGCCGCGCAGACCCTCGTGGACTGGTTCCATGAGATGGGCTTCGATGCCGAGCCCTTCACCAGCGCCGACGCCCTGTTGCAACCGCTGCAGGCAGGCAGCCACTTCGACGCCTACGTGGTGGACCTCATCCTCTCGGGCGGCCAGACCTCGCAAAGCGTGGTCGAAGAGATCCGCCGGCGGCAGGCCCAGGTCCCCGTCATCTTGCTCACCGGGCAGTTGCGCGACGGCACAGCCTCCGAGGCCACGCTGGCGACCATGCTGCGCACCCAGGGCGTGACCTTCTTCGAAAAACCGGTGCGCCCGGCCGTGCTGACGGCGGCCATCCAGAGCAGCCTGGACAGGTTGCAAGCCACCCCACCCTCGCAGCCATGAGCCGCTACGTGGTGCCACCGCCCCGGCGCGCGCAGCGGGAGCCGGGCTCCCCCGGCGCGCGCGTGGCCCTGACACGTTGGCTCACGGCCCTGTCGGCCATCGGCACCTTCCTGGTCTGGTGGGCCGACGAGCGCGCCGGCATGAACAGCACCTGGGCCAGCGTCACCGTGCCCATGGTGTCGGCGGTGCTGGGCGGCAGCGCCCTGGCGGTGTGGTGGCGCCCGCACTGGCACCCCTGGGCCTCGGCGGCCAGCACGGTCGCATCGGCCATCTCCTTCATCGGCTCGCTGGTGTCGGCCACCATGTCGGCCCAGCCCAACCAGCTGTACGAGGTGGCCTCGAACGCGCAGTTCATGCCCATCCTCTCCATGGCGGCTTTCGTGGTCATGGTGCGGGGGGCGGCGCTGCTGAGCTGGCTGACTTACGCGGGTGTGGTCATCGCCTACCTCTGCCTGTTCGGTCTGCCGCCGCCGCGCAATGGCGACCCACTGGGCCATTTCTGGTTCACCCTGCTGATCACGCACCCCATGTGCATCCTGGCGCTGTCCTACATCAGCGTGCTGCACAGCCGCTTGAGCCGGGCCGAGCTGAGAGCACAGGCCGACCGCGAACGCTTCCTGGCCATGCTGTCGCACGAGATCCGCACGCCGCTGCAGTCCATGCTGGGCTCCATCGACCTGCTGGACCTCAAGGTGCGCGGCCAGGTCGAGCGGCGCGCCATCGACCGCCTGCGCCAGGTGGCGGCCCAGCTGGAAGCCCACTTGCGCGACGTCACCGAGTACACCCGGCTCGACAACCCGGCCTGGCAGATGCACCTGCAGCCGGTGGACCTGCCCAAGCTCGTGCAGGACAGCTGCGAGGCGCTGCAGTCGCGCGCGCGCTCCCGTGGCCTGAACCTGCAGTGCGACATCGCCAGCGACGCCCGCCTGCGCGACGCCGAATCCGACCCCACCCGCGTGCGCCAGATCCTCGACAACCTGCTGCACAACGCCCTGAAGTACACCTCCGAGGGCAAGATCACGGTGCGGCTGGCCGTGCGGGACGCCTGCACCACCGTCCACGGCAAGGGCCAGGGCGAAGGCGATGACACCGCCCTGGCCACCGATGCGGTCGCGCTGTCGGTGCACGACACCGGCCTGGGCATCGCGCCCGAGGCCATGGCCAAGATCTTCGAACCCTATGTGCGCCTGGAAGACCGCCGACTGCCCCGCGCCGAAGGCACCGGCCTGGGCCTGGCGGTGGTGCGCCGCCTGGTGGACCGCCTCGACGGCCGCCTGGAAGTGGACAGCACGCCGCAGCAAGGCACACGTTTCACGGTGCTGCTGCCCCTGCACGGCGACGCACACCCCCAGGCTCGCGCCACAATGTCGTGATCGGCGCACCCGCCCTCCAAGGAACGACCCACCATGAGCCCAACCCCGCAGACCGTCACCACCCTCACCCTGGGCACGCCCCTGTCGCCGTCGGCGGTGCGCGTCATGCTGCTGGGCTCCGGTGAGCTGGGCAAGGAAGTGCTGATCGCGCTGCAGCGCCTGGGCGTCGAGACCATCGCGGTCGACCGCTACGAGAACGCCCCCGGCCAGCAGGTCGCCCACCACGCCCGCACGATCACCATGAGCGATCCGGCCCAGTTGCGCGCCCTGATCGAAGCCGAGAAGCCGCACCTGGTCGTGCCGGAAATCGAAGCCATCGCCACGCCGCTGCTCGAAGAGATGGAGGCCGCCGGTCAGGTCCGCGTCATCCCGACCGCCCGCGCCGCCCGCCTGACCATGGACCGCGAGGGCATCCGCCGCCTGGCCGCCGAAACGCTGGGCCTGCCGACCAGCCCCTACCAGTTCTGCGAATCGCTGGCCGAGCTGCAAGCCGCCATCGACGGCGTGGATGGCCAACCGGGCATCGGCTACCCCTGCGTGGTCAAGCCGGTGATGAGCTCCTCCGGCAAGGGCCAGAGCAAGATCGATGGCCCCGCCGACGTGCAGACAGCCTGGGACCACGCCATGGCCGGAGGCCGCGTCAGCCACGGCCGCGTCATCGTCGAAGGCTTCATCGACTTCGACTACGAAATCACCCAGCTCACCGTGCGCGCGGCAGGCCGCGGTGCCCAGCTGAATGAAGTGATCACTCACTTTTGTGAACCGATCGGGCACAAGCAGGTCAGCGGGGATTACGTCGAGAGCTGGCAGCCCCACCCCATGCACCCGGAGGCCCTGCGCAAGTCGCGCGAGATCTCCAAGGCCGTGACCGACAACCTCGGCGGCCAGGGCCTGTTCGGGGTGGAGTTGTTCGTCAAGGGCGAGCAGGTCTGGTTCAGCGAGGTCAGCCCGCGCCCGCACGACACCGGCCTGGTCACGCTGAGCACCCAGGTGCAAAGCGAGTTCGAGCTGCACGCCCGCGCCATCCTGGGCCTGCCAGTGGACACCTCGCTGCGCAGCGTCGGCGCCTCGGCCGTGATCTACGGCGGCGTGGACACCCAGGACGTCACCTTCGTCGGCGTCGCCGAAGCCCTGTCAGAGCCGGGCACCGACATCCGCCTGTTCGGCAAGCCCGAGAGCTTCGTCAAACGCCGCATGGGCGTGGCCCTGGCCACCGCCGACGACGTCGATGCCGCCCGCGCCAAGGCCCGCACCGCCGCGGCCAAGGTGGTGGTGAAGGGGCGGTAAAGGCAGCGCTGCTTCAGCGCAAAGGCTGAAGCCCGCCCGCGGGCACCACGCCCGTGAACATCTGCATCAGGTGGGGGTCGATGGCCCCGACCCGCGCCAGCAGTGCCTCCAGGTCGAGGATCTCGATTTCCGCGTAGTGCAAGGCGATCACGCGCTCGCGCTCCATGTCGCGCAAGGCCTTGTTCACAGTCTGGCGCGACACGCCCATCATCTGCGCCAGGTACTCTTGTGGCAGGCGCAGGCGGCGGCGCAGCCCTGAGGGCGCCACCACCTGGCCGAAGTTCACCGCCGAAAACAGCAGGCGCCGCGCCAGGCGCTGGTGCAGTGACAGCGAGGCGCTGTCCTCCAGCGCCACCGTCATCAGCCGCAGCTTGCTGCCGGCCAGCCGGGCCACATCGCGCCAATGCTGCGGGTGCTCGTCCAACCAGGCCTCCAGCTGCACACGGGACGTCACCAGCACGGTGCTCGGCGTGTCGGCCACGGCCAGCATGGCGCGCGGCAGGCGGTCGATCAGGCTGATCTCGCCAAACCAGTGGTAGGGCTCGACGTACAGCGTCAACCGGTGGGTGCCATCGTGCGGGCTCATCGAACCGAGCTTGAGCGCGCCCGCGACCACGCAACTCAGGCCATCGCGGAATTCATCGGACTTGAACAGCGTCTCGCCCGCCGACAGGTGCAGCAGGCTGGAGCGTTCAACCAACGCCACCTGGAAGTCCTCGGGGCAGCTCGCGAACCAGACATGGGTGCGCAAGGCCGGCAGCAAACCGAGGGGTGTGGCTTCAGATCGACGGTGCATCTTTTCATTCAACGCAAAACGCGTTCCGTATGGGCATAATTACCCCCCGAAATGGTTAGATGTTCTGCGTGCAATTGTATGAGTGTTGACAATGTTATCCGGACAAAGCTCATACGATCCATCCGTCCGACAATGACACCACCCAAAAGTCCTATGAACTACTCTGAAGCACTCCACCCCGGCGCCATCCTCCGCACCAAGTTCATGGAACAGCATGGACTGTCCGCCAGCGGCTTGGCCATCCGCCTGCACGTGCCGGCACCCCGTGTCAACGACATCGTGCGTGAACGCCGCGGCATCAGCCCCGACTCGGCGCTGCGCCTGGCGCGGTTCTTCGGCACCACGCCCCAGTACTGGATGGACCTGCAGACCGCCTACGACCTGAAAGTGGCCGAAGAGCAGGCGGGCGAGCAGATCCGCCGCGAAATCCCCGTGTCGGCACCACCCGTTGCGCGCACCTCGCTGCCCGCCGCCCCTGCCGCCGAACGCGAAGTCGCCCTGGCCGCTTGAACGGGATCGTGCGGTGTCAACCCCGGTGCGGCACGTGCCGCCCTGGGGAACACCGCGCCACATCTCCCCAAAAGGGTGATCACCCGCTCGGGTAAGACGTTGCCTGGTGCACGGCATGCAGGACATGTTGCCCAGTGAACGGGCCACACGTCAAGCACCCATGCATCACTGGAAGGCGACTTCGGCGAAGCTGCGCAGTTTTCGGCTGTGCAACTGACCGGCACGGTGGCCGCGCAAGCGCTCGATGGCCCTCAGGCCGATGCGCAGGTGCTGGTCCACGCGCTCGCGGTAAAAGGTGTTGGCCATGCCCGGCAACTTGAGTTCGCCGTGCAGGGGCTTGTCGCTCACGCACAGCAAGGTGCCGTAGGGCACACGGAAACGGAAACCGTTGGCCGCGATGGTCGCGCTTTCCATGTCCAGGGCCACCGCGCGGCTCTGGCTGAACCGCCGCTCGGGCTCCCGCTGCGGCAGCAACTCCCAATTGCGGTTGTCGGTCGATGCCACCGTGCCCGTGCGCATGATGCGCTTGAGTTCGTAGCCGTGGAGCTTGGTCACGTCGGCCACGGCGCCTTCGAGCGCGAGCTGGATTTCCGCCAGCGGCGGGATCGGCACCCACAGCGGCAGGTCTTCATCGAGCACGTGGTCCTCGCGCACATAGCCGTGGGCCAGCACGTAGTCGCCCAATTGCTGCGAGTTGCGCAGGCCGGCGCAGTGCCCCAGCATGATCCAGGCGTGCGGACGCAGCACCGCGATGTGGTCGGTGATGGTTTTCGCGTTCGACGGCCCCACCCCGATGTTGACCATGGTGATGCCGTCGCGCGTGCGGCGCACCAAGTGGTAGGCCGGCATCTGCGGCAGGCGCGGCGGCACCACGCCCAGCGCATCGAGCGCCTCAGGCGGCACGCCCACGCGGCGCGTGATGACATTGCCAGGCTCGACGAAAGCGATGCAGTCGTCGTCGTCCTGCGGGTTGGCGGGGTCAGGCAAGCGCTGCATCAGCGCATGGCCCATGCGCACGAACTCGTCGATGTAGAACTGGTAGTTCGTGAAGAGCACGAAGTTCTGGAAGTGCTCAGGCGAGGTGCCGGTGTAGTGGCGCAGGCGGTGCAGGGAGTAGTCCACCCGCGGCGCGGTGAACAGGGCCAGCGGACGGGGTGCGCCACCGCGCGTTTCGTAGGTGCCGTTGGCGATGCCGTCGTCCATCGAGGCCAGGTCCGGCAGGTCGAACACATCGGGCAACAGGGCGCGGCGCTCGGGCGTGAGCTGACCTTCGAGGTGCTGGTGCTCGGCCAGGCTGAAGTGCACGGGGATGGCGTCGGTCCCCACACCCACCTCGATGGACACGCCATGGTTGG
>CAIQIL010000428.1 GCA_903871865.1 uncultured Burkholderiales bacterium | reverse complement strand
TGCGGCACCCGCCGAAGTTGCCGTCGGCACAGCCCTGCGGACATCGCCCCACCCATGCGGGGGAGATTTTCGAACGACCGTGCTTTTTTATGCAAAATGATGCGCGTGTCTGCAATTAGAATCGCGGGCTTGATCCAAGAACAACCCGGCCTGTTTTGTCCGAACAGAAGGAAGCACGATGACGCCCCAGGAAATCCTTGAGCAGTTTGGTCCCCGCGAATCGATGGAATACGACGTCGTCATCGTCGGCGCGGGCCCCGCTGGTTTGTCGACCGCCATCCGCCTCAAGCAACTGGCCGAGAAGGCTGGCAAGGAAGTCAACGTCGTCGTGCTGGAAAAGGGCTCCGAGCCTGGCGCGCACATCCTGTCGGGCGCCGTGATGGACCCGATCTCGATGACCGAGCTCTTCCCCAACTGGAAGGAACTCGGCGCGCCGCTGAACCAGCCCGTCACCGCCGACGAAGTGCTGGTGCTGAGCGAGGCCGGCGCCACCGCCACGCCGCAAGCCCTGATCCCCAACAACTTCCACAACCACGGCAACTACGTCATCAGCCTGGGCAATGTGACCCGCTGGCTGGGCCAGCAGGCCGAGGCCCTGGGCGTGGAAATCTTCCCCGGCTTCGCGGCCGCCGAAGTGCTCTACAACGACGATGGCTCCGTCAAGGGCGTGGCCACCGGCAACATGGGCATCGACAAGTCGGGCGAGCCCACCGGTGACTTCCAGCTGGGCATGGAGCTGCTGGGCAAGTACACCATCTTCGCCGAAGGCGCGCGCGGCCACCTGGGCAAGCAGCTGATCGCCAAGTTCAAGCTCGACGAGGGCAAGGACCCGCAGAGCTACGCCATCGGCATCAAGGAACTGTGGGAAATCGACCCGGCCAAGGCCAAGCCTGGCCTGGTGGTGCACACCGCCGGCTGGCCCATGGACACCTCCACCTACGGCGGCGGCTTCCTCTACCACCTGGAAGACAACAAGGTCACGCTCGGCTTCGTGACGGGCCTGGACTACCAGAACCCCTGGCTGAGCCCCTTCGAAGAAATGCAGCGCTGGAAGACCCACCCCAGCATCAAGCAGCACCTCGAAGGCGCCAAGCGCCTGAGCTACGGTGCCCGCGCCATCACGGCCGGCGGCATCCTGTCGCTGCCCAAGTTCGTGTTCCCGGGTGGCGCCCTGGTTGGCTGTGACGCCGGCTTCCTGAACGCGGCCCGCATCAAGGGCTCGCACGCCGCCATGAAGACCGGCATGCTGTGCGCCGAAGCCATCTTCGACGCCCTGGGTGCCGACCGCCAGCACGACGAGCTGAGCGCTTACCCCGCGTCCTTCGAGAAGAGCTGGCTGAAGGAAGAGCTGGACTCGTCCAAGAACTTCAAGCAGTGGTTCAAGAAGGGCATGTACGTGGGCATGCTGATGACCGGCATCGAGCAGTGGCTGCTGCCCCGCCTGGGCATGAAGGTCGCGCCCTGGACCATCCACCGCACGGAAGCCGATCACACTCGACTGCTGCCCGCTGCACAGTGCGCCAAGATCGACTACCCGAAGCCGGACGGCAAGATCACCTTCGACCGCCTGAGCTCGGTGTTCGTCTCGAACACCCACCACACCGAGCACCAGCCGGCCCACCTGACGCTGAAGAACGCCTCGGTGCCCGTGCAGGTCAACCTGGCCAAGTTCGCTGGCCCCGAGTCGCGCTACTGCCCGGCCGGCGTGTACGAGTTCGTCAAGACCGACGACAACCAGGACAAGCTGGTGATCAACGCGCAGAACTGCGTGCACTGCAAGACCTGCGACATCAAGGACCCGACCCAGAACATCGTCTGGATCACGCCCGAAGGCGGCGGTGGCCCGAACTACGCCGGCATGTGATGCTGCGCTGCACACCACGCGCACAAGGGCCCTCCGGGGCCCTTTTTTCATGCCTCAACCAAATCAAACCAGGTCGTCTGGCGCTTCGATGACCTGAGGCAGAGGCAGGGGCTCGTGCTGAGGGTCCGGCTCGATCACGTCCAGCCCGTGCAAGGCCTGGCGCGACACGGCCGCTTGCCGGGCATCGCGCTGCGCCTTAATTTGCGCGCGGCGCTCGGCGAAGAACTGCTTGAGCAAGGCGCTGGCAGGCTCGGCCAGCACGCCACCGACGATCTGGGTGTGGTGGTTGAGCTGCCGGTTGGCAAACAGGTCCATGACCGAGCCAGCCACGCCCGTTTTGGGGTCGGTCGCGGCAAACACCACCCGCTTGAAGCGCGCGTGCATCAAGGCCATCGCGCACATGGCGCAAGGCTCCAGCGTCACGTAGAGCTCGCACTCGGGCAAACGGTAGTTGGCCTGCAGCAAGGCCGCATGGCGCAGGGCCACGATCTCGGCGTGCGCGGTCGGGTCGTGCGTGGTGATGGGCCGGTTGTAGCCGGTGGCGATCACCTGCCCCGCCCGCACGATGACGGCGCCCACAGGCACCTCGCCCGCCAGCCAGGCGTTGTGGGCCTGGTCGAGCGCGATGCGCATGGCGTGTTCGTCGAACGATTCGGTCATGGGGCTCACAGGTGAGAAGGCACGGGCAGGGACGGCCTTATTATCTTTGGGTATCCACGCCCCGGCACCGCCTCCGTTCGCTCCCATGTCCGATGTGTCTCTCTGGCAACTGGCTTGCGACGGCAGCGCCGTGCCCAACCCGGGGCGCCAAGGCCTGGCCGCGGTGCTGCGTTCGCCCGACGGAGCGCGCCACGTGCGCGCCATGGCCTGGCCCAGCAGCGGTTGCAACAACGAGGCGGAACTGCGCGCCTTGATGCTGGGCCTGGCGATGGCGCAAGCGCATGGCGCGAGGCAACTGCGCATCCAGACCGACAGCAGCGTGCTGGTGGACCAGTTGGCGGATGGCCGCGCGCCCACCATCCAGCGCCTGTTGCCCTTGTTGCGAGAAGCGCTGGACGCACTGGCTGGCTTCGAGCATGTCCAGTGGCTGTGGGTGCCCAGGCACCGCAATGCCGAGGCCGATGCGCTCGCCCGCGGTGTGCATGGCCTGGGTCCCAAGCCTGGCCGACCGGTGGGCATGAAAAAAAATCGCCGAAAGCTGTAAACACCCGCGGGTCTCGCCCGACGAAGCTGCACGACACCCAGCAAGAAGGCTGGCATGTCGCACCCATCCCACCCCGGTGGCGCCAGCGCGCCGGGTGTGCCACAGCTTCACCGCGAAAGAGACCCCCATGACCCGCACCCACACCCCCCTGTCCACCCTGGCCCTGATGATCGCGCTCGGCACCGCCTTCGCGAGCTTGCCGGCCGCTGCCGCCGAAGCCAGCGCCAAAGAGAAGTGCTACGGCGTGGCCCTCAAGGGCAAGAACGACTGCGCAGCCGGCCCGGGCACCAGCTGCGCAGGCACCTCCAAAACCGATCACCAGGGCGACGCCTGGAAGTTCGTGCCCAAGGGCACGTGCGAGAAGCTGAGCTCGAAGACGTCGCCCAGTGGCTTCGGGCAACTGGCCGAGTTCAAAGCGGGCAAGAAGTCCTGAGCCCGTCCTGCGCCACGCACACCAAAGGATGAGGCACGCTGACATGACACCCGTCACACCACCCACACGCCCCGCGACGCTGCCGGCGCGTGCGGGACTGGGGCTCAAGCCTCAGCACTTCAAGGATGTCCTGGCGCAAGGCCCTGACATCGGCTTCTTCGAGGTGCACGCCGAAAACCACATGGTCGCAGGCGGGCCCTTGCCGCACTTCCTGGCGCGCATCCGGGAGCGCTACCCGCTGTCCCTGCACGGCGTGGGCCTGTCGATCGGCGGCGAAGCACCGCTGGACGAGGCCCACCTGCAACGCCTCAGCGACCTGATCGAGCGCTGCGAGCCCGCGGTGTTTTCTGAACACCTGGCCTGGTCCAGCCACGGCGGGCATTTCCTCAACGACCTGCTGCCCTTGCCTTACGACGGCGACACGCTGGACCGCGTTTGCGGCCACATCGACCAGGTGCAGTCCCGCCTGCGGCGCCAGATCCTGCTGGAGAACCCGGCCACCTACCTGGCTTTCGCCTCGTCCACCTTCAGCGAAGCCGACTTCCTCCGCGAGGTGATTCGACGCACCGGGTGCGGCCTGCTGCTGGACCTCAACAACGCCCATGTGTCTTGCACCAACCATGGGCTCGATGCCGACGATTACATCGACGCCCTGCCGCTGCACGCGGTGGGCGAGGTGCACCTGGCCGGTCATGCCGTTGACGAAGATGCTGCCGGCGCGCCTTTGCTGATCGACCACCACGGCAGCCCGGTGGACGAGGCCGTGTGGCGCCTGCACGAACGCCTCATCGCACGCCTGGGGCCCCTGCCCACCTTGCTGGAGCGCGACAACGACCTGCCCAGCCTGGCCACCCTGCTGAGCGAAGCCAGCCGGATCGAGCGCACCTTGGCGCGATGGAGCGCCGCATGAGCCAAGCCTTGTTCGCCGCCGCCCTGCTGGACCCCACCCTGCCCTGCCCCGCAGGCCTCACGGCCTGGAATGGGGCGGACCCGACCCGCCGCCTGGCGGTGCACCGCAACAACGTCGTGGTGTCGCTGGTCGATGACCTGGCCGACACCTTCCCGGTCACGCAGCAACTGGTGGGCGAGGACTTCTTCCGCGCCATGGCACGCGCCTTCGTGCAGCATTCGCCGCCGACCTCGCCGGTCATGGTGTTCTATGGCGAGGCCTTGCCCGACTTCATCGCCGGCTTCGGGCCAGCACAGGCACTGCCTTGCCTGCCAGACATGGCCCGGCTGGAAGTGGCCAGGGTGCGGGCCTGCCACGCGGCCGACGCACCGCCGCTGCCCCAGGCTGACATCGACATGGCCCTGTCCCACGCGGACCGCGTGGACGAGCTGCGTCTGGTGTGCCACCCCTCGGTCGGCTTGTGCCAATCGCGGTACGCCGTGGTGTCGCTGTGGGCCGCCCACCAGGACGCGGCCCTGCTCGACACGCTGGACACGCTGGACCTGGCAAAGCCCGAGTCGGCGCTGGTCCTGCGACAGGCACTCGACGTGGTGGTGCTGCCCGTGCCGCATGGCACCGCCCTGTTCGCGCAGGGCCTGTTGGCGCATCAGGGTCTGGCAATGGCCGCAGCCCACGCGATGGCGGCCGACCCTCGCTTCGACCTCTCCGAGACCTTGCGCCTGTTGCTGGCACAGGGTGCGATCTCATCCATCTTTCAGCCCTGAAGGGACACCCCATGAGCACACCATCCTTGTCACACACCCATGTGCATACCCCGCCTTTGGCGTGGCACGTCCGAGTGGTTCAAGCTTTCATCGGCGCATGCGAACGGATCCCGAACAGCCTGCTGGCCTTGCTGGCGCGCTTCTCGATCGCAGCGGTGTTCTGGAGTTCAGGCCAAACCAAGGTCGAGGGCTTCGTGCTCAACCTCGTGAGTGGCGAGTTCATGCTCGGTTGGCCGAGGCTGTCGGACAGCGCGCTGGCACTGTTCCAGGAGGAGTACCGCCTGCCCTTCGTACCGCCGGAGATCGCCGCACCGATGGCCGCGACAGCCGAGCACCTGTTGCCCGCCCTCATCCTGATCGGCCTGGGCACGCGCTTCTCGGCTCTCGGGCTGCTGGGCATGACGGCGGTGATCCAGCTCTTCGTGTACCCCGGCGCCTACGCAACCCATGGCACCTGGGCTGCGGTGTTGCTGGGCCTGATCGTGCGCGGTCCGGGTGTGCTGTCGCTGGACCACCTGCTGGCACGGCACTTTCAGGTCGGCATGAGGTAAATTGCAGCCATGTCCCGTGTGTTGGCCATCGCTGTTGCACTGTTGCTCGCCTTGCACACGGCATGGGCCGCAGCGCGTCCAATCCACGCGTGCTGTGACGGCGCAGCTTGCCCGGACACGGCCATATGCCTGAGTGCAGGCTGCCATCCCGGTGACAATCAAGCTGTTTTGGACGACAAGAGCGTGCGCGCTTTCAAAGCGCCCGGCGCCCGACCCGACGGGGGACTTCAGATTCAACCCGTGGGCGTTGTCGGCTCAGAGATCTGGCGCCCACCACCGAGCCAAGACGCGCTCGTCATCTCGCCCACATGAACCCCAGCATTGGAGAAACTCCATGACATCCAAATTCACCAAGATCAGCGTTGCTCTGGCACTGTTCAGCGCATCAGCCACAGCACTGGCATCCAGCGTTTGCTGCGGTGACATCGCCTGCTGCCTCCAGCAGATGATGGACTGCTGCTTCCACTGACCTTGATCACCGCGCGGCCGGTCCGTTGAAGGACCGCAGCGTGCTGGGGCGGCTCCTCGGGGAGCCGCCCCTTTTTCATGGGCGAGGCAAAGTCATTCCCACTCGATCATTTCCGGCGCCTTGGGAGCCGCATGGACACTAGGTTTTTGAAGTTCCAAGATTTCTTTCTACCGTCATTTTTACCGACGCTGGAAGGTGGTGATTGCAACGATGGTTGCCGGTCAAACGACAGCCATAACGCATCGTGAAGTGTACACGGCGAGCCGGCTTAAAGCGCTGGCAAAACTCCGAATGAAGGCTACGTCACCATCACGATGGCAACCCCACCTGATCCACTCCGGCAGTCTTATCCTTGCGGAGAGACGGAAGGATGGCCAATAGTCGGACGGTACGCTCGATCAGCGATAGGCGGCCCAAACAGATCGTTGGTTGCACGGCCCCACCGCTATCGCTGGCGGTTCCAGACGATCCATGGTCAGTACCAAGGCGCCCAAATGCATCGTCCCGCACCAGAGATGCACATTCATTCGGGCGTCGCCAGACGTACACCACGGAAAGCTTCGCTCTGCTGCAAGGCAGCGCTCCGGCGATCACCCAGATCAACTAGGGCATCGAGCACTTTCAACAACTTCCTTGCCAACGCCAAAGGCAAGGGGTGGTGACGATCGGCATGCCCCTGAACCAATCCAGCGATCGCTGCAGGAACGGCGACTTCCCTCCAGCCCGTGGGCAATCCATCCGCCGCAAGTTGCGCAAGCACCTGATCCGCGAAAGCATCCGCAGGATAGTCCGCCCCCGCGCGCTCGCACAGCGTCACGAACTGCGTTGCCACATAGGGATTCCAGGCGGCATGTCGCACAAGCTTGTCCAAAAGCGGCAGGATCTGCGGAAGATCACTCCATTGCCCGTTGGCAAAACGTGTCGCACCATTCGCACCCGTGATGGCCACGAACAGCAAGGTCTTGATCAAGTCGGGCAGATCGAAGCCGCCAAGCCTGCCATCGTTGTACCGAGATCTGCGAAAGTCGCCATGCTCCAGTACCCTATCAACGATGGCATCCAGCACACTGAGCACCTGTGGATCGATCCTTGGCGCGTCAATCACAGCTGAGGCTGCAAGAGCGCTTGAGAACGGAGCGAGCATGCGCATCGCCACTTCATCGGGTTGATCCATGATGGGCGCCAGCAACCGGCGGCGCAACTCTGCGCTCGGTGTCTGCTCAATCACATCTGCAAGCAGCCTCGCCAGTTGGCGCTGCCACTCGAACAGACTGGTGCCATCTCGACCACGCCCACGTCGCCCCTCTGTTCGCCACGAGGGGTTGACCGTATCCAAGGTCCACGTGACGAACCCTTCCAGGGCATCAATCAATTGATCGCACGCAGGTCCGCGCAGGACGCTGTCGATAGGAACACGACGCAAAACTGCCCCTGCGAAGTCGCTGAGCCAGATGTTGTCCGTACTTCGCCAGCCGTCCTCATCCATGGACTGCCCAGCCTCACCCTCAGAATGAGTCTGGGTCCAGGATGGCATTGGCTGTGCCAATGGCGGAAAGGCTGGACCAGACAGTTCAGTGAAGGTCTCCGCCAACGCGAGGCTCTTGCGCTCTTCCTCCATCCGTGCCCACTCAGATGCTTCAACGCGGGGTGTTGACGGTGCTCGACGATCGCGGGCAAGCTTCAAAGCCAGGTTGAACCCGCACCAGGCAAACTGTGGATCCTTGTTCCAGCATGCGGCGATACCGGACACCGCTTCCAATGCCACCACCTGCAAAGGATGCAAAACAAGCCGATAAAGGGATTCGCGCTCCGAGCCGTCGCAACGGTCCTCCCTGATGCGAGCGGCCAAGGCCCTGGCCACGAAGATCTTCGGATGCCACGAAATCACCGACCTGGAGAACACTTCATCCTGCGGCGTTTCGACCTCATCTCGGTACGACCACAAGGTAGAAACTGCCCAATCTTCATGCTCGTGAGTGCCTCCAATGCAAATGATCACGGCAGCAGTACCTGATATGCAGCCATGCGCAATCTCATTTTTCGGTAACAGTGACCTGTTCGTGGCGGCAGCGACCGCCAAAGCCATCGCCTTGGCACGTTCGGCGGCATCGTCCAAGGCAAGATCGGGGACCAATGCGCCCGCCTCAAAGCACTTTTGCACCCAATGCCATAGCTGCGCCTCTTGCGCAATTTCTTCGAAGTGCTCGCGCGCCTCGACCACATCCGGCGCTTCATGACTTGGACTGAGCAGTTCAATGGCGACCATGCCATCCTGATCGGCTACGGGTGCGGTTGCGTAGTTCTCCTGGCGACCAAACTCCGCCCACAGCTCCGCCTTGCGGCGTAGTTCGGTCAGGTATGCCTCGTCTTGCGCCAGATCCTCATAATCGAGCTCAAGCTGGAAAGGGAACTGTTCCAGCGCGGCGCGGCACGCAGAGCGCAGTTCCTCATCCGCCCCCAGCACGAACAGCGGCACGAGCGAGCGGATTTCGACCGTCCTAACAGGGAGGTTGCCAGACTCGATCACTGCTTGGCGATGCGCCGCCTCATGCGGTTCGAATCCAATCAAGGCGGCTTCGCGAAGCTGGCTCTCCTGAACGCTCCGCTCCAAATCGATGCGCCATAGACGCTGGCTGGAAACAAGGGGCAGCGTCACCCTCGACACTTCCCGAGCATGGAGCGCCACCGTCACCGCTATGCCGAGGACGGCAATGCTGGTGTGACCTTGCAGCAACTCTTCCAGAACCTCATCCGCAGGTCGGCCCGCCTTCAATTGCCGGAACGCCCAGTCTTCGAGCGCCATCAGGGCACATTCCAGCACCTTTGGGCCGCCATGCCCTCGCGACCAGACGTAGTGAATGGGCGCCCCCCAGAACTCTTGCCGCCGCCAAGGAAATTTCAAAACCAGCGGGATGGGTGTGCGACCACGCCGCTCGTGATGATGAAACTGGCGCCACGCGGTGGTTGCATGGTTGACAAGGTCTCGGACCAACGCTCGTCCAACCGTTGGGGCATGGGTCAAAAGCGCGTGAAAGGGCTCGCGCAAGGGCGACGCCGGGAAGTAGCCTTGGAAATCGGCAGTGAGGGCGAGTTGAGCCCTGTCATGGTACGAGAAGGAGTCACTCGACCGCATGGAGAACGGCAGG
>CAIQIL010000427.1 GCA_903871865.1 uncultured Burkholderiales bacterium | reverse complement strand
CTCGCACCAGTTGGTGTATGGCGGCACGGCGCGCATGGGCGATGCGCTCATGGCCACGGTCACGGTGGTGGACAAGCAGGCGCCCGACCAGCTGACCTTCGATTGCCAGGTGCGCCACGACGACGTCCTTTTGCTCAGTGGCGCGATCACGGTGCGGGCGCCGTCCACCCAGCAGACGGTGGACGAGCGCGACCCGGTCGATGTGGTGCTGCGCCGCAACGACGTCTTCGGCCGACTGTTCCGCGAATGCGCGCCTCTGCCGCCGGTCAGTTGCGCGGTGGTCCACCCCTGCGATGCCAGCGCCTTGCGCGGTGCGCTGGAGGCCGCCCGCCACGGCATGATCACGCCCGTGCTGGTCGGGCCGCAGGCCAAGATCCAGGCCGTGGCCCAGGCCGAGGGCCTGGACCTGACGGGTTACCGCGTCGTCCACACCGAGCACAGCCACGCGGCGGCCGAGGTGGCCGTGGCCATGGCGCGCAGCGGCGAGGTGCAGGCGCTCATGAAGGGCAGCTTGCACACCGACGAGCTGATGGCGGCGGTGGTGCCTTCGGCCACGGGGCTGCGCACGGGGCGGCGCATCAGCCACGTCTTCGTGATGGACGTGCCTGCCTACCCGCGCATGCTGCTGGTGACGGACGCGGCCATCAACATCGCGCCCGACATCGTGGGCAAGGTGGACATCGTGCAAAACGCCATCGACCTGGCGCAGGTGCTGGGCGTGGCGCTGCCGAAGGTGGCCATCCTGGCGGCGGTGGAGACCGTCAACCCCGAGATGCAGGCCACCATCGACGCGGCCATGCTGTGCAAGATGGCCGACCGGGGGCAGATCACGGGCGGCTTGGTCGATGGGCCCCTGGCCTTCGACAACGCCGTGAGCCTGGAGGCTGCGCACACGAAGAAGATCACGTCTGAGGTGGCGGGGCAGGCCGACATCCTCGTGGTGCCCAACCTGGAGGCGGGCAACATGGTGGCCAAGCAGCTGCAGTACCTGGCGGGGGCCGACAGCGCGGGCATCGTGCTGGGCACGCGCGTGCCGATGATCCTGACCAGCCGCGCGGACAGCGTGCGCACCCGGTTGGCCTCGGCGGCCGTCCTCAAGTTGCTGGCCCATGCACAGGCGGCCAAGCAAGCGAAAGCGGGCCAGGCATGAGCCAGGCCGTCGTCGTGTTCAACGCGGGCTCGTCGAGCCTGAAGTTCGCGCTCTTCCCGGCCACGCCTGCGCCTGGCACGCAGGACGAAGCCTGGTTGCATGGGCAGATCGATGGCCTGGGCGTGCACCCGCACCTGCAGGCCCACACGCCCGATGGCACGGTGGTGCTGCAGCGCGACTGGCCGGACAGCCTGGGGCACGACGAGGCGCTGAGCTTCCTGCTCGGTGCCATCCAGCCCTTCCTGCAAGGCCACACGCTGTGCGCCGTCGGTCACCGCATCGTGCACGGTGGCACCCACTTCCACGCGCCGGTGCGGCTCGACGATGCCGTGCTGGCCGAGCTCGACACCCTGGTGCCCCTGGCACCCTTGCACCAGCCGCACAACCTGGCGCCGGTGCGGGCCTTGCAGCGCGTGGCGCCCGGTCTGCCGCAGGTTGGCTGCTTCGACACGGCCTTCCACACCACCTGCCCGCCGGTGGCCCAGCGCTTTGCCCTGCCGCGCGCCTTGCACGACGCCGGCGTGCGCCGCTATGGCTTCCACGGGCTGTCCTACGAGTACATCGCCAGCCAGTTGCCCCAGGTGGATGCGCGCGCCGCGCAGGGCCGCACCGTGGTCATGCACCTGGGCAATGGCGCCAGCATGTGCGCCCTGCAAGGCGCGCGCAGCGTGGCCAGCAGCATGGGCTTCACGGCACTCGACGGCCTGATGATGGGCACGCGCTGCGGCAGCCTGGACGCCGGCGTGTTGCTGTGGCTGATGGACGAGCGCGGCATGGACGCCCGCGCCATCGAGCGTCTGCTCTACAAGGATTCCGGTCTGCTGGGCGTGTCGGGCGGCTTGTCCTCGGACATGCGCACCTTGCTGGCCAGCGACCGCGCGGAAGCGCAGGAGGCGGTGGCGTTGTACGTGCACCGCATCACCCGCGAACTGGGCGCGCTGGCCGCGGTGCTGGGCGGGCTGGACGCCATCGTCTTCACGGCGGGCATCGGCGAGCACGCGGCGCCCATCCGCGCGCAGGTCTGTGCGCAGGCGGCCTGGCTGGGCGTGCGCCTGGACGAGGCGGCCAATGCCGGCGCATCGGCCCTGGACGATGGCCAGAGCCTGTGCATCAGTGCGCCCGACAGCGCCGTCGCCGTGTGGGTCATCCCCACCGACGAGGAGCGCATGATCGCGCAGCACACCCGCCGCCTGGCGCTGGGCCGCTGACCGCCCTCGGCGCTACAATCGAAAGCTCTGGACACGGCTTGGATGGGCGCCCCCTGTCGGCGCACAGCCCGTGCACACTGGACACTGAAAAGGACACCCCCATGTCGATGGACGACCGCGACGGCAAAATCTGGATGGACGGCAAGATGGAG
>CAIQIL010000426.1 GCA_903871865.1 uncultured Burkholderiales bacterium | reverse complement strand
GGCACCCCCGTGGCATCGGCCCGAGGTTCGGCGCTCGACGAAGTCACCCCACCGGGCTCGCCCCGCTTAGACCCACGCGACACCGACGCCTTGGTGACCCTGATGCACGACCTGGCCCAGCAGCGCCGCGGTCCGGCCGATGCGCCCGAGCGGCTGCAGCAATGGGCCCGGCGCTTTGATTTGGCTGCGCACGCTCAGCGCGTGGACGCCTTGCTCCAGGAGCTCTCGTGAGCGCCGTGGCCTCGTCCGCCCTGCGCTGGATGCCCCTGCTGGCAGGCCTGCTGTTCGGCACCCTGTTCATGCTCGGCGGCCTGCCCGTGCTGGTGCTGGGCCTGGTGGCCGTGCTGGCGCTGGTCAGCGTGTTGGCCAAACCCTTGCGGGGCTTGCTGGCGTTCTGCGTCGTGGCCCCCTTCATCCCCTGGACGACGGTCACGCTCGGCATCCGCATGACGGTGTCGGAGGCCCTGCTGGCGCTGACTTGGGCCGGCGTGGCCTGGCAGTGGTTGATGGGGCGCCTGCCGCCCTTGCAGCGCGGTCCCACCGAGCGCATGGTGGGCTGGCTCATCCTGTGGTCCTTGGTGCCGCTGGTGGTGGGGCAACTGACGGTGCACGGTGTGGAAGGCAATGGCCCGGTCAACTGGGTGCGCTGGTTGCTCAACCTGTCCACGCTCTTCCTGGTGCCCCTGCTCACGCCCCAGCCCGAACAGCGTCGCCAGATGATGGACTGCCTGCTCATCGGCTTCGCGGCCATGCTGGCGCTGTCGCTGTTCTACTTCGTGCGCACGCCCGATGCCCGGGTGATGATCCCGGTGCTGGCCAGCCTCAAGTACGCCCACCCCGAGGCCATCCAGGACATCTTCTCGGCCAACTACACCCGCATGGCCTCGCCGTGGGTGCACCCCAACTCCACCGGCGGAGCGCTCCTGCTGGGCGTGCCGCTGGCCTTCTTCTACGGCATCACGCAAGTCGGTTGGCGGCGCGCCCTGGGCATGGCGGTGACCCTGGCAGGTGCCGCCGGCATCGTGTTCAGTGGCTCGCGCGGCGCCCTGCTGTGCCTGGGCGCGCTGGTGGTCTGGCTGGCCTGGCGGCGCGCACCCGGTGCGGGCCGCACCTTGCTCATCGGCACCGTGCTGTCGGCCGTGATGCTGGTGGCCTACCCGCCCGCGCAAGAGCGCCTGCTGTCGCTGTTCCAGGGCTCGAAAGACGCCAGCACCAGCGTGCGTTTCGACGAGTACCGCAACTTCCATCGCGCCGTCGAACGCTACCCCCTGGGCCTGGGCTTCAAGGTGGACCCACCGCCGCCTGGCACCGACCTGTTCGGCATCTCCAACCTCTGGCTCAACTACATGTACAAGCTGGGCGCGCCGGCCATGCTGCTGTTCATCGCCGTGACGGTGGCCTGGTGGCGCGAGGTGCGCCAGTTGGGCAACCTGGCCCACATGAACACCGGCAATGCTTTGCGCGTGGGCAGCGTGGGCGCCATGCTGGCGGCCCTGCTCACCGGTTTCATCGATCACTACTTCAGCTTCACCCAAGTGTTGCTGGCCTTGTTCTGGCTCACGATGGCCATCAGCCTTCAGCAGTCCAGGCCCTTGCCGCCGCCACCAGCGCCTCCGCGACCGAACCCATGAAACACCGCATCCTCCACAGCGTCAACCTGCGCGACCACCTGGCCGACTACGCGCCCAAGCTGGGCGTCGCCCTGCCCGAGCTCACCACCGCCTTCGACTGGATGTGCGCCCACAACGTCGCCTTCGAAGAGCTTGGCCGCGGCGGCGTCACCAACAGCTACATCGCCTACGTCAACATCGAGCCGCGCATCGAACACCCGCTGGCGCGCCGCTTCTATGCCTTGCTGCGCGATGAGATCCCCGCCGGCTTCGTGCCGCTGTACGGCATCAACTGGCCCACCCTGGTGGACCGCTGGCGCCGCGCCTGGGAGCAGGTCTACAACATGCTCATCAACAAGATCCCCAGCCACAACGTGCGCCTGGCCTGGCTGCGCATCGGCGGCGCCAAGATCGGCAAGGGCTCGACGGTCTGGCGCAACACCGAGGTCATCGGCGTCGAGGGTTTGCAGATCGGCGAAGACTCCTGCGTGGGCTGGCACTGCCAGCTCGATGCGCGTGCGGGCCTGCGCATCGGCAACCACGTCACCATCGCCTCGCACAGCATCGTCATCGCCGGCGGCCACGACCTCAACGCCCCCGAGTTCTGGGCTTTCGGTGCCCCCATCGCCATCGAGGACTACGCCTGGATCACCACCCGCGTCATCCTCCTGCCCGGCGCCCACATCGGCGAAGGCGCGGTGGTGGCGGCCAACACCGTGGTTTCCAAGCCGGTGGAGCCCTACACCATCGTCGGTGGCCAGGGTGCCAAGGTGCTGGGCCAGCGCGTGCGCGGCCTGAACTACAAGGTGGGCGGCAAGGGGCTGTTCACCTTGCTGCACTGAGGCGCGGGGCTGTCCATGCTCGGCGCTGCGTCGCTCCTCACGCTGGTCACCCTGGGCGGCCTCGTGGCCGGTTTTGCGCGCGAATGGCTGCTCGTGGCCAGTTGGGGCGCCAGCGCGCGCACCGACGCCTACGTCATCGCGATGTTCTTGCCCGAAGCCGTGCGCGCCATGCTGGCCGCGGGCGTCTTCACTTCGTCGGCGCTGGCCCTGTGGCAAAGCCGGGATGCGGTCCAGCAGCGCACCTGGTTCGGCCAGATCAACACCGCCTTGTGCTGCGCCAGTGTGCTGATGTCGCTCGTGTTCGCCATTGGCGCGCCGTGGTGGGTGCACCTGATGGCCCCGGGCCTGGCGCCTGCGCACCAGGAGGTCACCCAGCACAGCCTGGCCATCCTCGCCTGGTGCCTGCCGGGCATCGTGCTGCAGGCTTGGTGGGCCGTGCCGCGCCATGCCGGCGGCCACTTCCTGCTCGCGGGCGCCGCCTCCCTGGCCTACAACCTGCCGGCCCTGGCCTACCTCGCCTGCCAGCGCGATGCCGCCGAGCCGCAAGCCCTGTCCTGGGCCTTCGTGGCGGGCAGCCTGGCATCGGCCTTGTTGCTGCTGCCATCGGCCTGGCGCGTGGGCCTGCGCTGGCATCGCCTGGGCGACAGCTTCCAGGCCTTGCGCACGTGGGGTTTGCAACTTGGCCCCTTGCTGGGCAGCGCCGTGGCTGGGCAGGGCATCACCTTGCTGGAGCGCGTCGTGGCCTCCTACCTCGGCGAGGGCGTGGTCACCGGGGTCAACCTCGCACGCAAGTTGATGAACCTGCCGCTGATCGCCCTGCAGAGCCTCAACCAGGTTCTGCTCAGCCTCATGAGCCGCCGCCAGGGCGAGCGCCTGGCCCTGCTGCGCGGCGGTCTGGCCGCGGTCACGCTGGTCAGCCTGCCTTCGGCACTGGGCCTGATGCTCAGTGCACCCGCCCTCATCTCCTTGCTCTTCCCCAAAGTCCATGGCACCGAGGCCCTGGTGACCTTGCTGGCCGGCTACGCCGCCATCCTCGTGCTGGCAGGCTGGAACACCTTGCTGGCCCGCTACCACTACGCCGAGGGCGACACCCGAGGCCCCATGCTGGCCGAGTTGCGTGGCAGCCTCCTGCAAGCCCTGAGCCTGCCTTTGCTGGCCTGGTGGTGCGGCCCCCTGGGCATCGTCTGGGCCTTGATGCTGGGCACCTTGCTCACGGGCTGGCAACTGCTGCAGGTGCCGGCCTTGCAACACGCCCTGGCCTCGATGCGGCTGGGCGCGCAAGCCGGCGTGGGTGCGCTGGTGCTGGCCGCATCGTGGTGGGTGTTGCGCCCGAGCCTGTCGCCGCAGCCTGTGTGGCTGCTGGCCGAGGCTGCGGCCGTGGGGGCGCTCAGCATGCTGATGCTGGCCGTGTGGCTGAGGCCGTGGCGTTTGCGCTGAACGCTGACGTCTTGTCGCGTGATTGCAAACAACAGTTTGCGAAAGCTTGCAAAGCTGTGATAAAGTCTAGGGCTTGCCTTGGAGGGGTGCCCGAGTGGCTAAAGGGGGCAGACTGTAAATCTGTTGGCTTACGCCTACACTGGTTCGAATCCAGTCTCCTCCACCAGGCAGACCCGCTCAAATTTGTTTTTGACGGGATGCAGACGAAGCGCAAGGTGCTCACCCTCATGGGTGCATCCGCGGTTTGTCGGCGGTGCTGAATGGCTCCCGGGCGGGAGTAGTTCAATGGTAGAACCTTAGCCTTCCAAGCTAATGACACGGGTTCGATTCCCGTTTCCCGCTCCATTGTGTTTTTGGTGGTGGTGATGAGGTTTTGCCCTTGTGGCTCAGTGGTAGAGCACTCCCTTGGTAAGGGAGAGGTCGCGGGTCCGATTCCCGCCAAGGGCACCAGAGATTTTTGTGATTGGCTTAAAACTTTAACGCGGAGTCTAGAAGATGGCAAAAGGAAAATTTGAACGTACCAAGCCGCACGTCAACGTTGGCACGATTGGGCACGTTGACCACGGTAAAACCACGCTGACAGCGGCGATCACGACGATCCTGTCTG
>CAIQIL010000425.1 GCA_903871865.1 uncultured Burkholderiales bacterium | reverse complement strand
GGACGTCGAGCGCTGGAACCTGCTGCACCCGACCGACGCACCGCGCGTGTCTTTCGTCACCCAACAGCTGGACCGCACCAGCGGCCCGGTCGTGGCGTCCACCGACTATGTCAAAGCCTTGCCCGAGCAGATCCGGGCGTACATCCCCAGGGGCAGGAGCTTCAAGGTGCTGGGCACCGACGGCTTTGGCCGCAGCGACTTCCGCTTCCGTCTGCGCGAGCACTTCGAGATCAACCGCCACTACATCGTGGTGGCGGCCTTGAAGTCGCTGGCAGACGAGGGCGTGGTGCCTGTGTCCAAGGTCGCCGAAGCGATCAAGAAGTACGGCATCGACGCCGACAAGATCAACCCCCTGTACGCCTGAGGACCTGGCCATGGCATTGATTGAACTGACCGTCCCGGACATCGGGGACGTGAGCGACGCTGCGGTCATCGAACTGCTCGTCAAGCCGGGCGACACCATCCGCCCCGAACAAAGCCTCATCACCATCGAGTCGGACAAGGCCTCGATGGAGGTGCCCGCCTCGGTGGGCGGTGTGCTGAAAGAGCTGCGCCTGAAGCTGGGCGACAAGGTGAGCCAGGGCTCGATCGTGGGCGTGCTGGAGACGGCCGAGGGTGCCACGACGGCATCCCCGGCCGCCGCGCCGGCTGCACCTGCTACACCTGACGCATCATCGGCGAGCCCTGCGCCTGCTGCCGCCGCGCCCGCTGTGGCACCGGCTGCCGCAGCTGTGGCCGCCACGGTGGCCGACCAGCCTCGCACCAGCCCGACCGCGGCCCTGCCGCCGGCCGAGACCGCTGTCACCGGTACGCTGGCCCATGCCTCGCCCTCGGTGCGCCGTTTCGCGCGCGAGCTGGGCGTGGACGTGGCCAAGGTGCCCGGCACCGGCCCCAAGGGCCGCATCACCCAGGGCGATGTGCAGAACTTCGTCAAGGGCATGATCGCCAAGGCAGCTTCGCCGGCCGCTGCGTCTTCTGGCGCTGGCAGCGCTGATTTGGGTGGCATGACCCTGCTGCCCTGGCCCTCGGTGGACTTCACCAAGTTCGGCCCGGTGGAGCGCCAGCCGCTGTCGCGCATCAAGAAGATCTCGGGAGCGAACCTGCACCGCAACTGGGTGCGCATCCCGCACGTCACCAACAACGAGGAGGCTGACATCACCGAGCTGGAGGCCTTCCGCGTGCAGCTCAATGGCGAGCACGCCAAGGCCGGCACCAAGTTCACGCTGCTGGCCTTCCTGCTGAAGGCCTGTGCCGTGGCACTGCGCAAGTTCCCTCAGTTCAACGCCTCGCTGGACGGCGATGACCTGGTGCTGAAGAACTACGTGCACATCGGCTTCGCGGCCGACACGCCCAATGGCCTGGTGGTGCCCGTCATCCGCGACGTGGACCAAAAGAGCCTGTCGCAGCTGGCGCTGGAAACCGCTGCGCTGGCCGCCAAGGCCCGCGACGGCAAACTCTCGCCGGCCGACATGCAGGGTGGGTGCTTCTCGATAAGCTCGCTGGGTGGCTTCGGAGGCACGACCTTCACGCCCATCATCAACGCGCCGGAAGTGGCCATCCTGGGCGTGTGCCGCTCGGCCATGAAGCCTGTGTGGGATGGCAAGGCCTTCCAGCCTCGCCTGATGGTGCCGCTGAGCCTGAGCTACGACCACCGCGTCATCGACGGGGCGTCTGCGGCCAAGTTCAACGCGTACCTCGCCAGCCTGCTGGCCGATTTCCGCCGTGCGCTGGTGTAAGGGGCTGACATGACAACCGTGAACATCCCCGTGCCCGACCTGGGCGACATCGCCGACGCGGCCATCATCGAGATCCTGGTCAAGCCCGGACAGTCGGTGACGGCCGAGCAAAGCCTGATCACGCTGGAGTCCGACAAGGCCTCGATGGAAGTGCCCACGCCGCAAGCCGGTGTGGTCAAGGACATCCTGGTCAAGCTGGGCGACCGCGTGGGGCAGGGGCACCTGATCCTGACGCTGGACGTGGCAGGCGAGGGCGCTGCGGTGGCTGCACCTGCGGCGACCGCCTCTGCGCCTTCCGCGCCGGCTCCGGCCGCTGCGGCATCGCCTGCCCCGGTGGCAGCGGCACCCATGGCTGCTGTCGCCGCTGGCCCCATCCCCCCCGACACCGACTGCGATGTCCTCGTGCTCGGCGGTGGCCCCGGTGGCTACAGCGCGGCCTTCCGCGCTGCCGACCTGGGGCTCAAGGTCATCCTGGTGGAGCGCTATGCCGAGCTGGGTGGCGTGTGCCTGAACGTGGGCTGCATCCCCTCGAAGGCGTTGCTGCACGTGGCCGCCGTCATGGACGAGGTCAAGCACTTCGACGCACTCGGCGTGAACTTTGGCGCCCCATCGCTGGACCTGGACAAGCTGCGCGCCCACAACTCGGGCGTGACCGGCAGGCTCACCCAAGGCTTGGCCGGCATGGCCAAGGCCCGCAAGGTCGAGGTGGTGCGTGGCTACGGCAGCCTGGTCGATGCGCACACGCTGCAGGTCGAACTGACCACCGGCACCGCGCAGGACAAGTCTGGCGAAACCCGCACCTTGAAGTTCAAGCGCGCCATCCTGGCCGCGGGTTCGCAAGCGGTGCACCTGCCTTTCCTGCCCGACGACCCGCGCGTGGTGGACTCCACCGGCGCGCTGCAACTGCCGCATGTGCCCCGGAAGATGCTGGTGATCGGCGGCGGCATCATCGGCCTGGAGATGGGCACGGTGTACTCGACGCTGGGCGCGCGCATCGACGTCGTCGAGATGAGCGACACGCTCATGCCTGGCGCCGACCGCGACCTCGTCAAGGTCTGGGACAAGCTCAACGCGCCGCGCTTCGACCGCGTCATGCTGGGCACCAAGACCGTGGCGGCCGAAGCCACGCCCGAGGGCATCAAAGTGTCCTTCGCGTCGGCGAAGGAAGGCCAGCCTGCGCCAGAGCCGGGCGTCTATGACCTGGTCTTGCAGGCCGTGGGCCGCAGCCCCAACGGCCGCAAGTTCGGCGGCGACAAGGTCGGCCTGAACGTCAACGAGCGCGGCTTCGTGCCGGTGGACCGCCAGATGCGCACCAACGTGCCCAGCCTGTTCGCCATTGGTGACCTGGTCGGCCAGCCCATGCTGGCGCACAAGGCCGTGCACGAGGGACATGTGGCCGCGGAAGTGGTGGCCGGCGAGCTGCTGGGCGATGCCAAACTGGCGTCTGCCTCGTTCGACGCGCAGGTCATTCCCAGCGTGGCTTACACCGACCCGGAAATCGCCTGGGTGGGCCTGACCGAAGAGCAGGCCAAGGCGCAGGGCAAGGCCATCACCAAGGGCTTGTTCCCCTGGGCGGCCTCGGGCCGTGCGCTGGCCCACGGCCGCTCGGAAGGCTTCACCAAGCTGCTGTTCGACGCTGACACCGGCCGCATCGTCGGCGGTGGCATCGTGGGGACGCACGCGGGTGACCTGATCGGCGAAGTCGTGCTGGCCATCGAGATGGGCGCAGACGAGATCGACATCGGCAAGTCCATCCACCCGCACCCAACACTGGGTGAGAGCGTGGGCCTGGCCGCCGAAGCTGCCCACGGCAGTTGCACCGACCTGCCGCCCGTGCGCAAGCGCTGAGGCTCACGCACGACAACGCCCGACGCTGCGGTGGTGACACCGCGGCTCGGGCGTTGTGCTGTCTGGCTGTCGCTGGCGTCAGAAAGGCAGGTTCAGCGTCGGCGAGAACATGGCGATGGCGCAACCCAGGCCCACGGCCCAGACCACGCTGCGCAAAGCGGCGATGTTGGCCAGGTACAGGCCGGTGTAGACCAGGCGGGAGGCGATGAACGCCATGGCCAGTTGGTCGGTGCGGCCTTGTGCCAGGCCGGCGCTTTGGGCGGCCAGCACGGCGAAGACGAAGATCGGCAGGATCTCGAAGCCGTTGCTGTGGGCTGCGGCAGCGCGACCCTTCCAGCCTTCCTGGCGGGCGGCCCAGTCACGCGGGTTGTTGTTGTCGTAGCCACCGTCGCTGCGGCGTTTGCCTGCGGTGGCGCCCTTGGCCAGGCCCATGGTCACGATGGGCATGACGGCGGCGATCAGGACGCAGGTGTTGGCGATGCTCATGCGGGTCTCCTTGGTGTGAGCCGCACGCGGAGGGCGTGCAGGCATCCGGGCATTCTAGGTTTGACAATGAGCATTGTCGAATTGAATCCTGTTGCTGGACGCCGTCTGGCGTTGCGTGGACGCCATGGCCAGCCCCGGGCAAACCCGGCTTTCCAGCCGCGATGCACGCTTTCAATGGAAGTCGCGGCTGGCCGTGTTGAGACGCCCAAGCAGGGGGCTGAGGTCGCGCAAATGGTGGGCGATGAGGTGGCGAACCTCGCCTTCGCGCTGCCACACGCCGTACACCGCCAGCAGGCGCGCGTGCACGAGCTCGCGCCGCTGGCGCTCCTTGAGGGCCGCCCACACGATGACGTTGACCGTGCCGGTTTCGTCTTCCAGGGTGACGAAGACCACGCCCGAGGCCGTGCCCGGTTGCTGCCGCACGGTGACGATGCCGCAGGCGCGGGCCAGGCGGCCATTGGGGAAGTCGTGCAGCGCCATGGCACTCAGCAGGCGTTGGGCGGCCAGCTGCGGCCGAAGCAAGGCGAGTGGGTGGCGGCGCAGGGTCAGGCCCAGCGAGGCGTGGTCGAAGACGATGTCCTCGCCCTCCGGTGCGGCAGCCAGCGTGAGCACAGGCTCGTCGGTGGGCGCATCGCGCAGCAGGGCAGGGGCGCGGTGGCGGGCGGCGGCTTCCCAGACCTGCTGGCGGCGGTGGCCCGCCAGGCTGCGCAGGGCATCGCCCGCGGCCAGGGCGCGCAGCTCGTCTTGCGCCAGGTGCGCACGGCGGGCCAGGTCATCGACATCGGCGAAAGGCTGCTGGGCCAGCGCGGCTTCGATGCGCAACACCGCGTCGCGGCCCAAACCCGCCACGAGCCGCAAGCCCAGGCGCACCGCAGGCTGGGGGCTGTCTGCCGGTGGCCGGTGCGGCGAGAGGCGCCCGGCGATGGGCGTGAGCGCGTCTGCCGGGTCGGTGGGGGGCGGCACCAGGCGGCAATCCCAGTCGCTGTGCGTCACATCGGGGGGCAGCACCACCACGCCGTGGCGGCGGGCGTCTTGCACGAGCTGGCTGGGCGAGTAAAAGCCCAAGGGCTGGGCGTTGAGCAGCCCCGCCAGGAAAGCTGCTGGCTCGTGGCGCTTGACCCAGGCGCTGGCATAGACGAGCAAGGCGAAGCTGGCCGCGTGGGATTCAGGGAAACCGTATTCGCCAAAGCCTTCGATCTGCTGGAAGATCTGCTCGGCAAATGCGAGGTCGTACCCGTTGGCCGTCATGCCATCGATCACCTTGCGCTTGAACTTGTGCACACCGCCTTTGCGGCGCCAGGCGGCCATGGAGCGGCGCAGCTCGTCGGCCTCGCCTGCCGTGAAGCCGGCGGCGAGCACCACGATCTGCATCACCTGCTCCTGGAAGATGGGCACGCCCAGGGTGCGCTTGAGCGCCGCTTCCAGCCGCGGTGGGTAGGTGATGGCGTCCGGGTCGGTGCGATGCAGCTCGCGCCGCTGCAGGTAGGGGTGGACCATGCCGCCCTGGATGGGCCCAGGCCGCACCAGCGCCACCTCGACGACCAGGTCGTAGAAGCGCCGGGGCCGCAAGCGCGGCAGCATGCTCATCTGCGCGCGGCTTTCGATCTGGAAGACGCCAATGGTGTCGGCGTCGCAGGCCATGTCGTAGGTGGCGGTGTCGTCGCGCGGGATGTCCTGCAGGCGGAAGGGCCGCTCAGGGGGATGGCCGCGGCGCGCGCCGATGAAATCCATGGCTTTGCGCAAGGCCGTGAGCATGCCCAGGGCCAGCACATCGACCTTGAGCAGGCCCAATGCGTCGAGGTCGTCCTTGTCCCACTGGATGATGCTGCGCTCGGGCATGGCGGCGTTCTCGATGGGCACCATGCGGCACAGCGCACCCTTGGCGATGACGAAGCCGCCGGTGTGCTGGCTGAGGTGCCGCGGGAAGCCCATCAGCGTCAGGCTGAGCTCCTGC
The DNA here is from genome assembly GCA_903871865.1 of uncultured Burkholderiales bacterium. Taxonomy (GTDB): domain Bacteria; phylum Pseudomonadota; class Gammaproteobacteria; order Burkholderiales; family Burkholderiaceae_C; genus Aquabacterium. The sequence continues at coordinate 650 of CAIQIL010000425.1, read as the reverse complement.
CACAGGCGCATGCGGCGCTCACCGGGGTCCAGGCCGAGTTCGATCAGCCGCTCGCGGCGGATGCCCTGGCCGTCCCACCACTGGTGGTTGCCGCTGACCTGCGCGATGCAGTCTGCAGAAAAGCCGAGCGCCTTGCCGACGTCACGCAGGGCGCTGCGGGTGCGGTAGCTGATGACGGTGGCCGTGAGCGCGGTGCGGTCGCGCCCGTACTTGGCGTAGAGGTACTGGATGACCTCTTCGCGGCGCTCGTGTTCGAAGTCCACGTCGATGTCGGGCGGTTCCTTGCGCTCGCGCGAGATGAAGCGCTCGAACAGCAGGGTGCTTTGCGACGGGTCCACCTCGGTGATGCCCAGGCAATAGCACACGGCCGAGTTGGCTGCGCTGCCGCGCCCCTGGCAGAGGATGTTGCGCGAACGCGCGAAGCAGACGATGTCATGGACGGTGAGGAAGTATTTGGCGTAATCCAGCTCCCCGATGAGCGCCAGTTCCTTGTCGATCAGCAACTGAACCTCGGGCGGCACGCCCTGGAGAAAGCGCGCCTCCGCCCCCTGCAGGGTCAGCTGCCGCAGGTGGTCGATCGGGGTGTGGCCTGCGGGCACGATTTCTTCAGGGTATTCGTAGCGCAGCTCGCTCAGGCTGAAGTCACAGTG
>CAIQIL010000424.1 GCA_903871865.1 uncultured Burkholderiales bacterium | reverse complement strand
GTCCTCTGAACGCGTGTGTCGTCGCTACGCCGGGCCAATCAGCCTTGACGCTGCTTGTGACGCGGGTCGGTGCAGATCACGCGAACCACACCCTTGCGACGGATGATTTTGCAATTGCGGCACATCTTCTTGACGGATGCCGAAACTTTCATGGTCTTCTCCTGAACCGCAGAACTGCTCTGCGGAAATTCGCCCACGTTTCCGGGGTCACTTCACTCTCAAGCTCACCTCGCCCGGAACACGATGCGAGCACGAATCAACTCATGGGACACCAAAACCGCCTGGACACCATCGGGGTGTCCCCTGCCGCCGGGGCCCAGCGCCGAACTGAAATCAGTTCGACTTGAAATTTGCCTTCTTCAGCAGCGAGTCGTACTGCTGAGACATCACGTAGGACTGTACCTGTGCCCAGAAGTCCATCGTGACAACCACGATGATCAACAGGGACGTGCCACCGAAGTAGAACGGGACGTTGTACTTCAGCACGAGGAACTCGGGCAGCAGGCACACCGCGGTGATGTAAGCGGCACCAGCCAGGGTCAGACGGGCGAGGATCTTGTCGATGTAACGCGCGGTCTGGTCACCAGGTCGGATGCCAGGAATGAATGCACCACTCTTCTTCAGGTTGTCTGCGGTTTCGCGGCTGTTGAACACCAGGGCCGTGTAGAAGAAGCAGAAGAAGACGATGGCGACGGAATACAGGATCACGTAGATCGGTTGTCCTGGGGACAACATGCTGGCGATGTCTTTCAGCCAGCGCATGCTGTCACCCGTGGCGAACCAGCCCACGGCGGTGGTCGGCAGCAGGATGATCGACGATGCAAAGATCGGGGGAATCACACCGGCCATGTTGATCTTCAGCGGCAAGTGCGACGACTGACCACCATAGACACGGTTGCCCACCTGGCGCTTGGCGTAATTGACCAGGATCTTGCGTTGACCACGCTCGACCAGCACCACAAAGAACGTCACCAGACCGACCAGGGCAACGATGAAGATCGCGGCAGGGATGCTCATGGCACCGGTGCGGATCAATTCAAACAAGCCACCCATGGCGCCGGGCAGGCCGGCAGCGATGCCGCCGAAAATCAGGATCGAGATGCCGTTGCCCAAACCACGTTCGGTGATCTGCTCACCCAGCCACATCAGGAACATCGTGCCGGCCGTCAGGCTGATGACCGTGGTCATGCGGAAGCCGAAGCCAGGGTTGATGACCAGGCCAGCAGTGCCTTCCAGGGCCACGGCGATGCCGAAGGACTGGAACAGCGCCAAGCCAACGGTGGCATAACGTGTGTACTGCGTGGTCTTGCGACGGCCAGCTTCGCCCTCTTTCTTGAGCTGCTCAAGCTGAGGGATCACATAGCCCATCATCTGCATGATGATGGACGAAGAGATGTAGGGCATGATGCCCAGCGCAAACACGGTGAAGCGCGACAGCGCGCCGCCCGAGAACATGTTGAACAGGCTCAGGATGCCGCCCTGCTGACCCTTGAACAGCTGCTGCAGCTGGGACGGATCGATACCGGGCACGGGGATGTGTGCCCCGATGCGGTAGACGACCAGCGCCAGCAGCAGGAAAGTCAGGCGACGCTGGAGGTCACCGAACTTGCCGCTTTGAGCCAGTTGAGAGGGAGAAGTGGCCACGCTGAGTCCTGTTCAGGCTTTGACGTTCGTGTTTGCTCGGCTTGCGGGCTTATTCAGCCAGCGAGCCACCGGCTGCTTCGATCACGGCCTTGGCACCAGCGGTGGCGCCGATGCCCTTGAGCACGACCTTGGCAGACAGTTCGCCCGACTTGATGACCTTGACGACCTTGGCGATCTGAGGGATCAGACCGGCGGCCTTCAGGGACAACACGTCCACTTCGGAGGCGCCCAGTGCTTGCAGTTCGCCCAGAGTGATCTCGGCGTTGTACTTCAGCAGGTGCGACTTGAAGCCGCGCTTGGGCAGACGGCGCTGCAGAGGCATTTGACCGCCTTCGAAGCCGACCTTGTGGTAGCCGCCCGAACGCGATTTCTGACCCTTGTGACCGCGACCTGCGGTCTTGCCCAGGCCGGAGCCGATGCCGCGGCCGACACGGCGCTTGGCATGCTTGGCACCCGATGCGGGCTTGATGCTATTGAGTTCCATGGTATTCCCCAGAGATCGTGATGCTTCAGAGCACCACAACCAGGTAGCGAACCTTGTTGATCATGCCGCGCACAGCAGGCGTGTCTTCCAGCACGGAGGTGCTGTTCAGACGGCGCAGGCCCAGACCGCGGACGGTGTCACGGTGGTCGGCACGCGTGCCGATGACGCTGCGCACCAGCTTGACGGTGACGGTTTTCTTTTCGCTCATGTCAGCTTCTCCTGCGATCAGTTGAAGATGTCTTCAACAGTCAGACCGCGCTTGGCAGCGACTTCGGCCGGGGTCGTCGCCTTGCTCAAGGCGTCGAACGTGGCGCGAACCATGTTGTAAGGGTTGGACGAACCGAGGCTCTTGGCCACGATGTCGGTGATGCCCATCACTTCAAAGACAGCGCGCATCGGGCCGCCAGCGATGATGCCGGTACCGGCAGGCGCCGGAGCCAGCAGCACCTTGGCCGCGCCGTGGTGACCGGTCAGGTTGTGGAAGACCGAACCGTTCTTGAGGGGCACCTTCAGCATGCCGCGGCGTGCCTGGTCCATCGCCTTTTGAACGGACAGCGGCACTTCACGCGCCTTGCCCTTGCCCATGCCGATGCGGCCATCGCCGTCGCCGACCACGGTCAGTGCTGCGAAGCCCATGATCCGACCGCCCTTGACCACTTTGGTCACGCGGTTCACCTGGATCATCTTCTCGCGCAGACCGTCGTCACGACCTTCGTCTGCCACCTTGGGTTGAAATTTTGCCATTTGAATTCCTTCCGGTTGCGTATCGCAGCTTGGATGGCTTAGAACACGAGGCCGGCTTCACGCGCGGCTTCGGCCAAGGCCTTGATACGACCGTGATATTGGTAGCCAGCGCGGTCGAAAGCGACCTTCTCGACACCAGCAGCCTTCGCCTTTTCGGCAATGCGCTTGCCCACCAGGGTGGCAGCCACGGCGTTGCCGCCGTTCTTGATCTGCTCGCGCACTTCCTTTTCTTGCGTGGAAGCGCTGGCCAAGACCTTGGTGCCGTCGCCAGAAATGACGCTGGCGTAGATGTGCAGGTTGCTGCGGGTGACCGTCAGACGAACGGCGCCTTGCAGGGCGATCCGTGCGCGCGTCTGGCGTGCTCGACGCAGGCGCTGTTCCTTCTTGCTCGTTGCCATGATGAATCAGCTCCTTACTTCTTCTTGGTCTCTTTGATGACCACGCGCTCGTCCGCATAGCGGATGCCCTTGCCCTTGTAGGGCTCGGGCGGACGGAAGGCGCGCACCTCGGCGGCGATCTGGCCCACGACCTGGCGGTCAGAGCCCTTGATCAGGATCTCGGTCGGAGACGGGGTCTCGACCTTGATGCCGGCAGGCATGTCCTTCACCACGGGGTGAGAGAAACCAATTTGCAGGTTCAGCTTCTGACCAGCGGCCTGGGCCTTGAAGCCCACGCCGACCAGGGTCAGCTTCTTCTCGAAACCCTTGCTGACACCGTTGACGGTGTTGTTCAGCAGGGCACGGAAAGTGCCGGACATGGCATTGGCAGCAGTGCTGTCATTGGCCGGGGCCACCTTCAGCGAAGCACCGTCTTGCGAGACAGTGACCAGGCTGTTGGCCGGCAGGCTCAGCGAACCGAGCGCGCCCTTGATGGTCACGGCCTCGGGGGTGATCTTCACGTCCACACCTTGAGGGACGGCGATCGGCATTTTTCCAACGCGGGACATTTGCGATGCTCCTCTATCAGGCGACGTAGGCGATGACTTCGCCACCGATGCCGGCGGCGCGCGCCTTGCGGTCGGTCATCACACCCTGGGGGGTCGTCACGATCGCAACACCCAGGCCGTTCATGACCTGAGGGATGGCGTGGCGGCCCTTGTAGATGCGCAGGCCAGGACGGGAAACACGCTCGATGCGCTCGATGACCGGACGGCCAGCGTAGTACTTCAACGTGATTTCCAGCGTGGGCTTGGCGGCTTCACCGGTGACGGCAAAACCGTCGATGTAACCTTCGTCCTTCAGGACTTGGGCGATCGCGACTTTCAGCTTGGACGACGGCAGTGCAACGTTGGTCTTGTTGACCATTTGGGCGTTGCGAATGCGTGTCAGCATGTCGGCGATGGGATCACTCATGCTCATGGGATAACTCCTGTTCGTGCCCTGCCGGGATTACCAGCTTGCCTTGGTGACACCGGGGATGTCGCCAGCGAAAGCCAATTCACGGATCTTGCTGCGGCCGAGGCCGAACTGACGGAAAGTGCCACGCGGACGACCGGTCAAGTTGCAACGTGCGCGCAGGCGGGTCGGGTTCGCGTTGCGCGGCAGCTTTTGCAGCTCCAGCCGAGCGAGGTAACGCTCTTCATCCGACTTCTTGCTGTCGTCGATGATGGCCTTGAGTTCCGCGAACTTCTTGGCGTACTTGGCAACCAGCTTTTCGCGCTTTTCTTCGCGTTGCTTCAGAGAGACTTTTGCCATGATGGGCCTCAGTTCTTGAACGGGAACTTGAAAGCCGTCAGCAGAGCTTTGGCTTCGTCGTCGGTCTTGGCGGTGGTCGTGATGCTGATGTTCAGACCACGGACAGCGTCGATCTTCTCGTACTCGATTTCCGGGAAAATGATCTGTTCCTTGACACCGACGTTGTAGTTGCCACGACCGTCGAAGGAACGACCCGAGATGCCGCGGAAGTCACGAACGCGGGGCAGCGAAACGGTGACGAAACGGTCCAGGAATTCGAACATGGTGACGCCACGCAGCGTGACCATGCAGCCGATGGGCATGTTTTCGCGGATCTTGAAGCCGGCGATGGGCTTCTTGGACATGGTGACCACGGGCTTTTGGCCGGCGATCTTGGTCAGGTCGCCAACGGCGTGGTCCATGACCTTCTTGTCCGAGACGGCTTCCGAGACACCCATGTTCAGGGTGATCTTGGTCAGACGCGGCACTTCCATGATCGACTTGTAGCCGAACTGCTTCATCAGTTCGGGAACAATCTTTTCGCGGTAGATCTGCTGCAGGCGAGCTTGTTGTTGAGCCATGTTGGACCTCAAGCCTTGATTTCTTCGCCGCTGGACTTGAAGACGCGCACTTTCTTGCCGTCTGCCAGGAGCTTGATACCGACGCGGTCAGCCTTGCCAGAAGCAGGGTTGAAAATGGCCACGTTGGACTGATGGATGGGCATGGTCTTGTCGACGATGCCACCGGTGGTGCCCTTCAGGGGGTTCGGCTTGACGTGCTTTTTCGACACGTTCACGCCGTCAACCAGCAGGTGGTCCACGTCGATGCGAGCCGACACGGTGCCGCGCTTGCCTTTGTCGCGGCCGGTCAGAACGATGACCTGGTCGCCAGTTTTGAGCTTGTTCATTGAGCTGTCCTTTGCTGAACTGCGTTGGCCGACGGTCAGAGGACCTCGGGGGCCAGCGACACGATCTTCATGAAGCGCTCGGTACGCAGTTCACGCGTCACGGGGCCGAAGATGCGGGTGCCGATGGGCTCCAGCTTGGCGTTCAGCAGCACGGCGGCATTGCCGTCGAACTTGATCAGCGAGCCGTCTTGACGACGCACGCCCTTGGCGGTGCGAACGACCACAGCGCTGTAAACCTCGCCCTTTTTGACGCGGCCACGCGGTGCGGCTTCTTTGATGCTCACCTTGATGATGTCGCCGATACCAGCGTAACGACGCTTAGAGCCACCGAGCACCTTGATGCACATGACGCTCTTGGCACCCGTGTTGTCTGCGACATCGAGTCGCGATTGCATTTGGATCATGGTGTACCCCAACTTGATTGTTCGGCTGCGCAAACCACTGCACAACAACGAACCATCAGTCTTGGGCCCGAAGAATCGGGCGGATCTGAAAAAGTGCTTGCTCCGAAGAAACCCGCCAAGGAGTGGCAGACCGGAAACAAACGCTTCAACAGCGAATCCTTGCATTATGCACGCGTTTGGAGTGGCTGGTCAAGCCCCCGTGCACGCAAGATGAGAAATAGATGGCCGAAGCCTGAAATCCCCAGGCTCAGGGCCTTGGGCGAGCAGGCTCAGGCGGTGCCGCCGACGGTCAGGCCGTCGATGCGCAGGGTGGGCTGGCCCACGCCCACGGGCACGCTTTGGCCTTCCTTGCCGCAGGTGCCGACGCCGCTGTCCAGCGCCAGGTCGTTGCCGATCATGCTGACGCGGTTCATGGCGTCGGGGCCATTGCCGATCAGCGTGGCGCCCTTGACCGGGTAAAGGATCTTGCCCTTTTCCACCCAGTAGGCCTCGGAGGCCGAGAAGACGAACTTGCCGGAGGTGATGTCCACTTGGCCGCCACCGAAATTGACGGCGTAAACGCCGCGGTCGATGGAGGCGACGATTTCCTGCGGGTCCTTGTCGCCGGCCAGCATGTAGGTGTTGGTCATGCGCGGCATGGGCAGGTGGGCGTAGCTTTCGCGGCGGCCGTTGCCGGTGGGCGCCGTCTTCATCAGGCGGGCGTTGGTGGCGTCCTGGATGTAGCCACGCAGGATGCCGTCTTCGATCAGGACATTGCGCTGGCTGACGTGGCCTTCGTCGTCGATGTTGAGCGAGCCGCGGCGGTCCGGCAGGGTGCCGTCGTCGAGCACGGTGACGCCCTTGGAGGCGACGCGCTGGCCGATGCGGCCCGCGTAAACGCTGGAGCCCTTG
>CAIQIL010000423.1 GCA_903871865.1 uncultured Burkholderiales bacterium | reverse complement strand
GGAGAGGTACAGGCTGGGCGTGGGCAGCGCGTCTTGCGGACGGGGCAGGGCCTTCAAGGCGGTTTTGACCTGGGCCGGGGCGCTGGACACGGACAGCAAGGTCTTGAGCGAGGCCATGCGCCGTGCGAACACCTCGTCGGCCGCAAACCACGTGGCCAGGCCGGCCAACTGGCCGTTGCGGCGCACCAGGCGGGTCGGGCCAAGCTCGCTGTCGGCTTGCTTCAGCAACCGCGCGATGACGGCTTCTCTCTGCGCCCGCTCGGGGTGGAAGAGGGCGTGGTAATCCGGGTCCATGTCGTGCAGCCAGGCTGCGACTGTGGCGAGCTCTGGGGCACTCAGCGCTGCGGCATCGCACCATTGCCATGTGGCGGTGTCAGACACAGCTGCGACCCCCATCGACGACCAGGTCGGTGCCGGTGATCCAGCGGGCCGCAGGCGAGGCCAGGAAGGCCACGGCTTCGGCCACGTCCTGCGCGCAACCCAGGCCCAGCGGGTAGCTGGCCTGGATTTCAGCCAGGCGGCTGGCGGGCAAATGGGTGGACACGGCATCGGCACGTTCGCCGGCAATCCAGCCCGGGCTGACCGTGTTGACACGCACCTGCTTGCGCGCCAGCTCGACGGCCAGCACGCGCGCGCCACTGACCAGCGCCCCCTTGGAGGCGGCATACGAGGCCAGGGCAGGCTCGCCCAGTCTGTGCGCCACGCTGGCCAGCAGGGTCACGCTGCGCGGCCGCTGGGCATCGCTGACTTGTGGTGAGATGAAGCGTCGCACCAGTGCCAGCGGGACTTGCACGTTGAGCTGCAGGTGCCGCGCGAGGTTGTCTGGGGTGTCCACGCCCACGGGGGCCAGGCGGTGGTAGCCCGCGGCATAGACCAGGCTGGTGAGCTTGTACTCGGCAGAGGCCTGCGCCAGCAGCGCATCGCCTGCGCCGGCATCCGCTAGATCGCAAGGCAGGGCCTGGGCCTGGCCGACCAAAGCTGGCTCGGCACACAGTGCGGACAGCTTGTCGGCGTCACGCCCACTCAGGCTGACGTGCGCACCTTGGCGCACCAGCGTGCGTGCGATGGCCGCGCCGATCTCCGACGTGGCGCCCAGCACCAGCACATGCGCCGGGCCCGTGCCCGGCATGGCGTGCAGCCGCTCTTGCATCAGCGTGCGGCGATGGTCGCCAGCAGTTCGCCGACGGTGTTGCTGCGCTTGAGCACGGAGGCGTCGATGCTTTTCTTGAAGTGGTCTTCCACCAGCACGATGATGGACAGCGCGGCCAGCGAGTCCCAGGCCGGACTGGCTTTGAAGTCGCTGCCTTCGTGGAGGGTGCCGACGGGCAGCTCCAGGGTTTCTTCGAGGGCCTGGATGAAGGCTTGTTGGCTCATGGTGCTCACTCCTTGAAATCGATCAGTTGCTGGAAGGCCAGGGGCTGCAGCTCAAACAAGGCTGCGCCCCAGCTCAGGCCGACGCCGAAGCCGCATGCCACAGCACGCGTGGCCTGGGTGATGGGCTCGCCTGCGGCGATCGCCATGGGGATGGTTGCCGACGAGGAGTTGCCCAACTGGCGGATCACCCGATCGGGTACTTTCTCCTTGGCCACGTCGAGCTTGGCGCGCAGGCGGTCGAGGATGAAGGCGTTGGCTTGGTGGAACAGGAAGACATCGACATCCTGTGGCTGCAACGCGCGGCGCTGAAGGAAGCCTTCGAGGAATTCTGGCACCACGGTCTGTGTGAAGACGAACACATCACGGCCCTGCATGACCAGTTGCTCGGCGGTGCGGCGGTTGCCGTCCTCGTCGGTCTGCAGCTCGGCGGTGGCGGGGCTGCAGGGCAGGCGGGCGCCGCCGGCGGGGATGATGAGCTTGTCGAAACCGCGCCCGTCGAAGAGGATCTCCAGCGACAGCGGCGAGGGGGTCTCGGTGCGCTCGACCAGCGTCAGCGTGACGCCATCGCCGATCAGCGGGTAGGAGTTGCGGTCGTGGATGCTGACCTTGCGGCTGAGCACATCGCCGCAGATCACCAGTGCGCGCCTGGCCTGGGTGCTGCTCAGGAAGGCCGAGGCCTCGTAAAGGCCCTTGATGAAGCCGCAGCAGCCGTCGTTGATGTCCACGCAGTAGGTGTCTTGCGCAAAGGGAAAGCGCCCATGCAGGATGGTGCTGGTGGCCGGCAGGATGTGGTCGGGCGTCTGCGAGATGAAGAGCAGCGCATCGATGCTGCCCACATCCAGGCCTTGCGTGTCGATGAGGTGCTGCAAGCCGAAGGTGGCCAGATCCGAGGTGGTGAGGCCTTCGCGGGCCACCCGGTGCTCGTTGTAGCCAATGGCAGCTTTGAGCTTGAGGCTGTTGGCCGGCGCGTGGCTGTAGTTGTGCAACTCGTCGTCGAAGCGGCTGATGGTGGGTGGCACCACGCCGAGCACGCCGGCGATGCGGACATGACTGAAATCGGCCCTCATGAGGCTTGCCTTTCCTGGCATTGCGCAATCAGCGCGGCCAGCCGATCGAGGCTGCGGTAGTGTTCTGCCGTGATGCGCTCGCCCGGGATGTGCACCTGGAAGCGTTCTTCCAGCGCGGTGGTGATCATGACCACGTCGAAGGAGTCGATCAGGCCGTCGGCCAGGAAGTCGGTGGACTGCTCGAAGGGGGATTCGGGCGCGATGGACTTCAGGACTTGGAGGATGTCGGCGTGCATGGTGGCAAGGGGTTCTTGGCAGGGGGGCCGTCATGCGGCCTGCAGATGGGTGCCCAGCAGCTTGCGGTCGATCTTGCCGTTGGGGTTCAAAGGCATGCGCTCCAGCCGATGGATCAGCGTGGGAAGCATGTACTTGGGCAAGAGTTTGCTCAGGCGGGTGCGGATGTCCTGGGCGCTCAGCTCCTGGGCAGCCTCGTAGAACAACACGATGCGGCGGCCTTCATGGTCGTACAGCACGCTGCAGGCCTTGGCCTCCAGCGTGACATCGGCGGCATGCTCGATCTCGGCCAGGTCGATGCGGTAGCCCTGGTGCTTGATCTGGAAGTCGCGTCGTCCCAGGAAGGTGATGTTGCCATCGGCCTCCACGCGGGCCAGGTCGCCTGTGCGGTAGATCGTCTCGTGGTAAGCCTTGACAAGCGGGTTGCGGGCAAAGGCCTTGGCGGTTTTGTCGGGGTTGTTCCAGTACCCCAGGGCCACGCAGCTGCCGGCCACGCACAGCTCGCCGACCTCGCCGGCGGCACACAGGCCATCGGCTTCGTTGAGCAGCAGGATGCGGCTGTTCGCACAGGCCTGGCCAATGGGCACAGGGGCATCTTGCGGAAAGTCGTGCGGCACCTCGAAGCTGGTGCAGATCACCGAGATCTCGATGGGGCCGTAGAAGTTGACGAAGCGTGCGTGTGGCAGCTGGCGACGCAGGTAGGACAGGGTGCTGGGCGGGATGACTTCGCCGGCAAAGCCCACGAAGCGCAGTCGCGGCAAAGGTTGCTGGTCGAGCAGTTGCAGCTTGGCCAGTGGCACCAGGGTGGAGGGCACCCAGAAGATGAAGGTGATGCCTTCTTCGGCCAGGCGCTGGGCCAGGGTGGCAGGGAAGGTGGCCGCTTCCTTGGGCAGGATGACGAACTGGCCACCATGCCACAGCGACATCAGCAGGCCGGGGATGTAGCCATCGAAGAACAGCGGCGAGAGGCTGCCGACCACATCGTCGGCGTTGAAGTCGAAACGCGCGTCGAACCAGTCGCCAAAATCGATCAGGCCGCGGTGCGACAGGGCCACAGCCTTGGGCACACCGGTTGAGCCAGATGTGGTGATCAGGCAGGCGGGGTCGGTGTCGATCACGCTCTGGCGGCGCTGGGCCAGGGCCGTGCCATCCACCTGGGCCGCCATCAGGGCGCTGAGGTCGAAGGCGCGAGAGCGGAAGGCCTCGGGCAACTCGGCCAGCAGCTCGGGGGTGGCGACGATGAACCTCGGATCCACGCTCTCCAAGATGGCCTGGATGCGCGGCTTGGGCAGACCGATGTCGATGTTGAGGAAGGCCGCGCCCGCGCGCAGGGTGCCGAAATCGGCGGCCAGCATGGGCGCGCCATTGGGCATGAACACGGCGACCACGTCGCCCATGACTGCCCCCTGGCGGATGAGTTCGGAGCCGATGCGCTGGGTGTGCGCGTGGAACTGCGCGAAGGTCCAGCTCAGGCCGTTGTCACGAACCCAGGTCGATGCGGGGCTGTGGGTGAGGCCCCCTTGGTCGAGGAAATCCAGAACATTTGTTTTCATGTACGACCTCCGGCTCCTGCCCGCCAATGAATTCATTGTAGGAGTGGCCTGCGGCGCATGAGCCTTTTGATGGGGCGGTTCTGTTGCGCAATTCAAAAGATCGCGCGGCCAGCGGGACGCGCTGCTTCAGTCCACACCGCAGACGCTGAGGTAGCGGGACATGGACTTCATCTGCTGCATCAGCGGCGCATGTGCCGCAGCGCAGCGCATCAAGCGGTGCCAGGTCAGGCCCGGCAGGCTCAGGGCCTGGACCAGCGCCTCGTCGTCATAAGGCGCGAGCAGGAACGCACCAGGGGCCTGGGCATCCAGGAAATTGTGCAGGGCCTCGCAGCCTTCGGCCAGCAGCACAGGCTTGCCCAGGCTGATGGCTTCCGGGACGATGCCGCTCATCTTGCCACCGTACTCCT
>CAIQIL010000422.1 GCA_903871865.1 uncultured Burkholderiales bacterium | reverse complement strand
TGGCGGCCAGGGCCTGTCGGTGCCGCTGCGCCGCTTCATGGAGCCCCGCTTCGGCGCCGATTTCTCCCAGGTGCGCATCCACACCGACGCCCGCGCCCAGCAACTCGCCCGCGGCCTGAGCGCACGCGCCTTCACCACCGGGGGCGACATCTTTTTCGGCGCCGGCCAGTACCAGCCCGAGACGAGCGAGGGCCGCGAGCTGATCGCGCACGAGCTCACGCACACCGTCCAGCAAGGGGCCGCCTCGCGCCAGACGGGGGGGGCTGCGCAGCGCGCCGTTCAAGGTGACATCCAGCGGGACATCCAGCGCAACGTCCAGGCAGGCGGCATCGCCGAAGCGATCACGGCGCAGCCCTCGGGCCTGGTCCAGCGCCTGGGCCTGTCCGACATCCTCGACGGCCTGGCCGACCTCGCCGCCAACGTGCCGGGCTACACCCTGCTGACGCTGGTCATCGGGCGCAACCCCATCAACATGCGCGCGGTCGAGCGCAACACCGTCAACGTGCTGCGCGCCTTCATCGGCCTCATCCCCGGCGGCGAATTGCTGTTCCAGGTGCTGCAGCGCCAGGGCATCGTCGAACGCATCGCCACCTGGGTGGATGGCCAGACCGCCGCGCTGGGCCTGAACTTCCAGACCGTGCGCGACGCCTTCACGCGCTTCACCGACTCGCTGAGCTGGACCGACATCTTCAGCCCCGGCGACGTCTGGCGGCGCGCACAGGCCATCTTCACGCCCATCATCTCGCGCATCACCGGCTTCGTCGGCGGGCTCATCACCCAGGCCATCACCTGGCTGAAAGAGACCTTCATGGCGCCGCTGTCGGACTTCTGCCGACAGATCCCCGGCTACGGCCTGGTGACGGTGCTGCTCGGCCGCGACCCCTTCACCAACGCCCCGGTGCCGCGCACGGCGATGACGGTGGTGCGGGCCTTCGCCGAGTTCATCCCTGGCGGCACCGAGAAGGTGGACCAGCTCGTGCAGTCCGGCGCGCTCGACCGCGCCTACGCCTGGTTCCAGCAAGAAACCAGCGCGCGCAACCTGAGCTGGGACCGCGTCACGGGCACCTTCAGCGCGGCCTGGGCCTCGCTGCAGCGGTCCGATGTGATGCACCCCATCGACACCATCACCCGCATCGTCGGCATGTTCCGCCCGCTGATGAGCGACCTGGTGGGCTTCGCCGTGGCGGCGCTGATGAAGCTGCTGGAGCTGATTTACGCAGCGGCCATGGGCGCGGGCGGGCGGCGCATCCTGGCCATCCTGATGCGCGCACGCGCCACCTTCGTCACCATCATCCAGAACCCGGTGGGTTTCCTGCGCAACCTGATGGGCGCCATCGGCCAGGGCATCCGCCAGTTCATGGCCAACATCCTCACCCACCTGCGCGATGGCGTCATCCGCTGGTTGACCGGGCCGGTGGCGGCGGCCGGCGTGCAGGTGCCCGAGCGCTGGGACCTGCAGGGCATCGTCGGTTTCGTGCTGCAGATCCTGGGCCTGAGCTGGCAGCGCGTGCGCAGCAAGCTGGTCACGCTGATCGGCGAGCCCGCGATGGCCACGATGGAGCGCGGGCTGCAGTTCATCCGCGATGTCCGCGACCGCGGCCTGGTGGCCACCTTGCGCGAACGCGTCAGCGAGTTCTTCGGCAACCTGCGCGAATCGGCCCTGGGCGCCATCCGCAGCTTCATCCAGCAGCGCCTGGTGCAGGCCGGCATCCAGCAGCTGCTGTCGCTGCTCAGCCCGGTGGGGGCCATCGTCCAGGCCATCATCAAGACCTACACCACCGTCCAGTTCTTCATCCAGAAAATCAACCAGATCCTGGACCTGGTGGAGTCCATCGTGGACTCCATCGCGGCCATCGCCTCCGGGGCGGTCAGCGCGGCGGCCAACTTCGTCGAGCGCACGATGGCGCGCACCATCCCCGTCATCCTCGACTTCCTGGCGCGCTTCATCGGTCTGGGCGACGTCGGCGCGCAGGTGCAGACCACCATCCGCAACCTGCAGGCATCGGTGGACCGCATGCTGGACCGGGCGGTGGCGTGGATCCGGCAGCAGGCCGGCAACCTGGCCAGCCGCGTGCTGGGCGGTGACCCCAGCCGGCCACCGGCCGAACGCGTGCGCCTGGCCGTGGCCGAAGGCAAGCAAGCCCTGCAGCGCTTCGGTGGCCAGCGCGTGGGTGCTCTGGTGTTGCGCCCGCTGCTGGCGGCGATCCGGGTGCGCCATGGGCTGACGCAACTGGACGTCGTGGCCAGAGGCAACACCTGGGCCGTGCGGGGCGTGATCAACCCCACCTTTGAAGACGGCACCAACATCCTGGTCATCCCGGAAGGCGCCGCCAACGAATGGCCCACAGGCTCGGCGCAAGACCCGATCCCCATCAAATGGTTCAAGTCGCGCGACAGCCTGTACCCCACGTTGAAGCTGCGCAGTGGCTCCGACCGGACACCGCGCCAGGGCATCCGCCTGCCCGCCATCGACCGCACCGAAGAACGCCTGCTGCAGGTGGCCGATGCCAACTTCATGGCCGTGGGCGACAAGATCCGACGCCAACCGCGCGGCAGCGAGAGCGTGAAGGCGCAGGTGCGCAACCACATCGAAAAACTCCGCGCGCTCAGCCCGAGCGACCCGCAGCACATCAGCTTCACGGGGCAGAACGACTACGCCATCGACCACGTCCGGGACCTGACCTGGCGCGGCAACGACGACACCGCCAACCTGTGGCCGCTGGCCACCCACAAAAACAGCGCCATCAACGCGTCGCACAACCAGCGTGTGCGGGTTCGGGAGGGCAACACCATCCGCACCAATGCCGTGTCCACCTTCCCGGACCGCTACTTCATCATCAAGAAGATCACCACCTCCGTGCCCAGCTCCTCGAGCGACCACGGCAGCACGAACGACCACCCCATCAACAGCGGGGAAGGTGACATCCCGAAGCGATCGACATGAACATCGCCCCACCCCGATCGCTCGCACAGGCCAGGGTGCCAGCGCCAGACCTGGCGTCACAGGCGCAGGCTGGTGGCAATGCCGGATCGCTCAGGGACTTTGCAGCGCGCCACCCGGAAGCCACCGTCATCGTCTGCGGCTGCGGCACCTCGCTGACGGCGGACGTGGCCGAGCAAGCGGCGCGGCATGGCTGGGTCACCATCGGCGTCAACGACGTGGGCCGCCTGTTCACACCCGACTACCTCGTCGTGCTCAACCCGCCGCGCCAGTTCCGCGGCGACCGTTTCACGCACGTGCGCCAGTCGCAGGCCCGGGCCCTGTTCACGCAACTGGCGCCGCAGGTGCTGGGCCCGGTGAACCCGCCGCTGGTGCAGATCGCGCTGGGCGCCAACGGTGGCACCGAGGTCGGCGCCGATGGCAGCCTGCCGCACACGCAGAACTCGCCCTACGTGGCGGTGTGCCTGGCCGTGCTGATGGGCGCCCGGCGCATCGGCCTGATCGGGGTGGACTTCACCGAGGACCACTTCTTCGCGCGCAGCGGCAGGCACCCCTTGAGCGCCCGCCTGGCCCGCATCGACCAGGAGTACGGCGCACTGGCGCAAGCGCTGAAGGCGCGGGGGGTGGAGCTCGTCAACCTCAGCCCGCTGAGCCGGCTGCACAGCCTGCCGCGCCTCGCCCTGAGCGACTTCGCTGGTGCATCGGCCGGCCACGCCATGCTTGCCGCTGCATCGCACGCGGCACCGGGCCACGCACCGGACATGGCCCTGGCCACCGCCCCCCGCCCGCGCCGCGTCTTCGTCGTCAACTACCGCTTCCTGACCTGTGGCGAGGTCTTCGCCGATGGCCTGCGGCACGCCGCGCAGGCCTTGGGGCTGACCCATGCCGACGCCG
The DNA here is from genome assembly GCA_903871865.1 of uncultured Burkholderiales bacterium. GTDB lineage: Bacteria > Pseudomonadota > Gammaproteobacteria > Burkholderiales > Burkholderiaceae_C > Aquabacterium. The sequence continues at coordinate 1,292 of CAIQIL010000422.1, read as the reverse complement.
ATTGGGACGACCCTCGCCTGCCCGAGAAGGTCGCGGCCTTCCAGCCCGACCTGCTGCTGGTGGTGCACGGGCGGCGCTTCGTGCAGCGCTGGGGTGAGCGCTTGGTCAAAGCACACAGCGCCGCTTGGCACAGGGCCGTCTGGCTGGTCGATGAGCCCTACGAGGTGGACGACACGGCCAGCTGGTCACACCACTTCGACACCGTCCTCGTCAACGACCCGGTCACGCTGCAGCGCCACCAGCACGCCCACGCCCTGCCCATGGCCTTCGACCCGGTGCACTGCCACGACGTGCTTGGGGCCCGTCGCCACCGCGTCGGCTTCATCGGCGGCAGCAACCCCACGCGCGAACGCATGCTGCTGCGCCTGGCCGATGCCGGCCTGCTGAGTTACGTGGTGGGCGGCCCCTGGCGCTCGCCGGTGCTGCAGCGCCTCTGCTTGGCCAAACACGTGCCGCATGCGCAGACCGCGGCGCTCTACCAGCAAACCGACATCGTCATCAACGTCTTCCGCGACCAGCACCACTTCAACGCGCAAGGCCTGGTCGGGCAATCGCTCAACCCCCGCGTGGTCGAGGCCCTGGCCTGTGGCGCGCTGGTGGTGTCCGAGCCGCGCAGCGAGCTGCTGCAGCACTTCCCCGAACTGCCCGTGTTCGATGGCGATGCCGCCCTGGTGAGCACGGTGCAGCGCCTGCTGGCCGACCGCACGGAACACGACCGCGTGCTGGCCGCTTGCCGTGCCCGGCTGTCCCAGCACCGCTACCAGGACCGCCTGCAGGTGGCGCTGAACGTGACGCTGGGCCAGGCGCCCACCACGGCGGTGCCCACCCCGGCGACACCAGCCAGCGCAGCGCCAGCCGCATCGCACGCATCGCACGCGCCACACCCCGTCCTCCCAGCCGCACCCATGCGCCCAGCCCTCCGCCGCCCCCAGGCCGCCCAGCCCGCTCTGCCAGATTTGTCCAGCCGCACCCGCGTCGCGCTGAACCTGCAGCCCCTGGTGGCCGCACCCAAGCGCCACCTGCTCTACCACCTGTGGCCGGTGCGCGGCGGCACCTGGCGCTGGAACGTCGCACAGCTGCTGCGGCGCATCGACCTGTTCAACGGGCGGCGCATCGTCGCCATCGTCAGCGACGAGCGCACCGAAGACATCGCCGTGGTGCGCACGGCCTTCGCCGGCCACGGTGTCAGCGTCATCGAACGGCCCAACAACGCGCAGGGCGTGTCCGACTCCTTTCCGCTGATGCTGGCCGATATGGCGCGCGAGCACCCGGACGACCTCAGCTTCTACGCC
>CAIQIL010000421.1 GCA_903871865.1 uncultured Burkholderiales bacterium | reverse complement strand
GCACCGAAGACCAGATCCTGCAGGAATGCGTGGACTTCACCGCGCTGTTGCAGAAGGTTTACCAGGACTTCGGCTTCACCGACATCATCTACAAGGTCGCCACGCGCCCCGAGAAGCGCATTGGCGCCGACGAGGTCTGGGACAAGGCCGAGCAGGCCCTGATGGAAAGCCTGCGCGCCACGGACAGCGAGTTCACCATCGCGGTGGGCGACGGCGCCTTCTACGGCCCCAAGATCGAGTACACGCTGAAGGACGCGCTGGGTCGCCATTGGCAGTGCGGCACCATCCAGGTGGACTTCTCCATGCCCGAGCGCCTGGGCGCCGAGTACGTGACCGAAACCAGCGGCCGCAAACACCCCGTGATGCTGCACCGCGCCATCCTGGGCAGCCTGGAGCGTTTCATCGGCATCCTGATCGAGCAGCACTCGGGTGCCTTGCCCATCTGGTTGGCGCCGACCCAGGTGGTGGTGCTCAACATCACCGACGGACAGGCCGATTACGCGGCCGACATTGCGAAATCGCTGCAGAAGCAGGGCTTGAAGGTGCAGTTGGATTTGCGCAACGAAAAGATCACGTATAAAATCCGCGAGCATTCGTTGCAGAAGGTGCCCTACTTCATCGTTGTCGGAGACAAAGAGAAGTTGGATGGCACCGTCGCCGTGCGCGCCCGGGGCAACCAGAACCTCGGCGTGATGTCGCTCGATGACTTCTCCCAGAAGATCTCTCAAGACATCGCCAGCAAGGCCTGAGGCGGGAGCGTGTCTGTCCTGGTGGTTCGGGACAGGCGCGCTTCAGTCCCTGGCAAAGCCGGGTGCGTGACCATCGATCATTGGCTGAAGGGGCGTGGCCCCGGGCCTGAAGGAATTCGACATCGCTAACTTCTTTGACCGCCGCACGCGCAACGATGAGCGCAAGCATCGGCTGAACCGTGAAATCACTGCCCTGGAAGTCCGCCTGAACGGCCCGGAAAACGAGCCCATCGGCATCGTCAGCATCCAGGAGGCCCTGCGCCTCGCGGGTGAGGCGGACGTGGACTTGGTGGAAATCTCTGCCACGGCCGAGCCGCCTGTCTGCCGCCTGATGGACTACGGCAAGTTCAAGTACCAGGAGCAGAAGAAGGCCCACGACGCCAAGCTCAAGCAGAAGGTCATCGAGGTCAAGGAAGTCAAATTCCGACCCGGCACCGACGAGGCCGACTACCAGATCAAGCTGCGCAACCTGCGCCGCTTCCTGGAAGACGGCGACAAGGGCAAGGTCACGCTGCGTTTCCGCGGCCGCGAAATCACCCACCAGGAACTCGGCATGCGCCTGCTGGAGCGTGTGCGCGACGACCTGACCGATTGCTCGCTGGTCGAGAACATGCCGAAACTCGAAGGGCGCCAGATGATCATGGTGCTGGGCCCCAAGAAGAAGAAATAATCGGCTACAATCGAAGGCTTCGGTGGATTCGGCTGGCATTTTGCTGGTTGGGTGCGCCGGAAACATGGTTGAAAAGCCGCGGTTGCAAAGCCGAACAGCCTGAACCTGGTCTGGTCACCGGGTTCGGGTCACCAAGTGCCTGCAGGCCATCAAGACACGGACATGGACGCCGTGGCGCCTGACAGGAACAAGTCAAAAGGAGCATCACATGCCCAAAATGAAGACCAAAAGCAGCGCGAAGAAGCGTTTTCGCGTGCGTCCCGGTGGCACCGTCAAGCGCGGCCAAGCCTTCAAGCGCCACATCCTGACCAAGAAGACCACGAAGAACAAGCGCCAGCTCCGCGGCGCCGTCAACGTGCACGAGACCAACATGGGCCACATCGCCCAGATGCTGCCTTTCGCCGGTCTGTAAGACCCGCAACGCAGCTGTCGTCTCGATCGTCCTCTTAGTCAACGCAGAAGGAGCTATCCATGCCTCGCGTCAAACGTGGCGTTACCGCCCGTGCCCGTCACAAGAAAATCCTCGCCCTTGCCAAGGGCTTCCGCGGTCGCCGCAAGAACGTCTTCCGCATCGCCAAACAGGCGGTGATGAAGGCAGGCCAATACGCCTACCGTGACCGCCGCAACAAGAAGCGCGTGTTCCGTCGCCTCTGGATTGCCCGCATCAACGCCGGCAGCCGCGCCCTGGGCCTGACCTACAGCAAGTTCATTGCTGGCATCCAGAAGGCCTCGATCGAAATCGACCGCAAGGTTCTGGCCGACATGGCCGTGAACGACCCGGCCGCTTTCGCCAGCATCGTGGAAAAGGCCAAGGCTCAACTGTCGGCCTGACCGACGGCTTGATTCCAAAGCACAATCTCATCAGCCTGATGGCAGGCCTGTTTTCTCTCGAAAGCTGGCGCCACATCTGAACCAAAGGCCAACCCTGTGTTGGCCTTTTTTTCGAATGCATCCGATGAACGACTCGTCCAGCGACCTCCAGGCACTGGTGCAATCCGCCCAGGCGGCCTTCGATGCGGCCACCACCCCGGCCGACCTTGAAAACGCCAAGGCCCGATTCCTGGGCAAGTCGGGCAGCGTGACCGAGCTGCTCAAGGGCATGGGCGCCCTCAGCCCCGAAGACAAGAAGACCCGCGGCGCGGCCATCAACCAGGCCAAGCAGCAGGTCGAGGCCTTGCTCAATGCACGCCGCCAGGCCCTGGCCGATGCCGAGTTGGCGCAGCAGCTGCGCGCCGAGTCGCTGGACGTGAGCCTGCCGGGCCGTCGCCGAGGCGAGGGTGGTCTGCACCCGGTGTCTTTGAGCATCGAGCGCATCGAGGGCATCTTCGGCTCCAT
>CAIQIL010000420.1 GCA_903871865.1 uncultured Burkholderiales bacterium | reverse complement strand
CCGGTGGCCGCGTGCAGGTCCGACATCAGGCCCAAGCCTTCGCCGCGCACAGGCTCGGCGCTGGCGTGCAGGGCCACGACCTGGTCGATCAGGGCGTCGGTGCGGGCGGCCCACACCGCGCTGAGCTCTGGCGTGGGCGTGGGCGCGGATGCTGGTGACGCCGCCCCTGCTGGCGCAGGCCATGTCGCAGCGAGCAGTCGGTCCAGCGTCTGTGCCGGGTCGAAACGGCGCATGCAGACGGCGAAGTCGGCGGCGTCCAGTGCGGGCGACGATGAGCGCGAAGCAGGTGATGTGGGCGATCCAGTCAGCAAGGCACCCGCCTCGCTCACCCCCACCATGCCCAGGTACAAGGCCGGCGCCGTGCGGCGGTTGAGCCGCAGCTCCTCCTCACAGGCGTGCTGGCGTGCGGCCAGGCTGCGCTGGTCGGTGAACCCCAAGTCCACCGCCTTCTTGAGCTTGTAGGCGTGTTGCGGCGTGAGCAGCACCCAGCTGATGTGGGTCTCGATGCACGCCACCGGCCCCCCTTCCTGCGCGGCCAGCCAGGCCTGCAGGCGCAGCACCCGCGCGCACTGGTCGGCGGGTGGCTTGGGCCTCATGGCGTGGGCAAACCTTCACCGACCGGCGGTCGGGCAGCCACCGCGGGCGCATCGCGCTGCGGCACCGGCTGCCACAGGCCCAAGCCCGGCCGCCAGCCCGGCGGCATGAACAGGTAGCCCAGCACGTCGCGCAGGCGGCGCGCGGAGGCCAGGTCGCGCAGCAAGTCGCCCCAGGTCGTGAACCACACGCGCAGCGGGTTGTGGCTGAGGATGGGCTTGACCAGGCCGTAGCGTGGCGGCACGTCGGCGCGCTCGGGCACGTAGGTGCCGAACAGGCGGTCGAAAACGAGCAGCACGCCGCCGTAATTGGCGTCGAGGTACTGCGGGTTGCTGGCGTGGTGCACGCGGTGGGCCGACGGCGTGTTGAGGATGCCTTCCAGCCAGCCCAGCTTCGGCAACCACGTCGCGTGGATCCAGAACTGGTAGAGCAGGTTGAGCGTCAGCGCCAGGCCCACCAGCTTGGCCTCGAAGCCCAGCCACACCATGGGCCCGAAGAACACGAAGGTGCCCGTGACCTTGCCGAAGATGCCGATGCGCACCGCCGCCGACAGGTTGAGCTCGTTGGGCGAATGGTGGATGGCGTGGTTCAGCCAGAACCAGCGCACGCGGTGCGAGGCGCGGTGGAACCAGTAGTAGCAGAACTCCAGCCCGACGAAGAGCAGCAGGAAGGCCTGCCAGCCGTCCAGCGAGAGGTCCATGAGGCGGTGCTCGCGCGCCCAGGCCGTCACCGGAGACGACAGCGCGAAGGGCACGAAGATGTTGACGATCAAGCGCACGACCAAGTCCAGCACCGACACGCCCGTGGCCAGCCAGTCATAGGTCTGGCGGCGCGACAGCCACCAGCCTTCCACGAGGGCGGCCAGCACGATGGCGGGGGTCATGCCGAAGAGCAGGAATTTGTCGAGGGAGGTCATGGGGGCTCCGGCGTGCTGGGACGGTGTCGAGCGATCTGACCAGGCAGTGTGTCACATCT
>CAIQIL010000419.1 GCA_903871865.1 uncultured Burkholderiales bacterium | reverse complement strand
TCGCCGTGTCGCAGCAACTGGCCCAGGCCATCGTGCGCGACGGCGAAGGCGCCACCAAGTTCATCACCATCACCATCGAGGGTGGCCGCGACAAGGCCGAGTGCGCCAAGGCGGCCTACGCCATCGCCCACTCGCCGCTGGTCAAGACCGCCTTCTTCGCCTCCGACCCCAACCTGGGCCGCATCCTGGCCGCCGTGGGCTACGCCGGCATCGACGACCTCGACCAGAGCCTCATCGAGCTGCACCTGGACGACGTCCACGTGGTGACGAAGGGTGGCCGCCGCCCCGAATACACCGAAGCCGACGGCCAACGCGTGATGAAGCAATCGGAAATCACCATCCGCGTCGGCCTGAGCCGCGGCACCGCCAGCACCACCGTCTGGACCTGCGACCTTTCGCACGAGTACGTCACGATCAACGCCGATTACCGCAGCTGACACCGCCATCCTCAGGGTAAAGCCGCTCAAGCCAGGGCGGTGCGGGCCGATATCCTCGAAACGCCACCATGTGGCGCACGAGGAGGCACCATGTCCCCAGCCCTGACCGACGGCGGTTTCCAGACCGCCAACCCCCACGCCCTGGCCATCATCCTGGAGGCCAGCGAGACCCGGTCGATCATCGCCGCGCGCGACATCCTCGACATCCACGGGATGAAGCTGTGGGCGCGCGACCAGCCCGTCTCCCGCGAGCTGCAGCGCAAGCTGATGGACCGCGCGCTGCAGCAACCGCTGGAGACCTGCCTGATCGCCGAAGATGGCGTCACGGCCGAGGCCCTGCGCCTGGCCGTGCGGCAGCTCATCGAAGAAGAAGGCCCGCTGGCGCCGCTGCTGCGCCAGCACGCCGCGGCCTTGCAACAGGGCGCAGAGGCCGTGCGCCTGCACCCTGTGGCGCAACTGCTGCTGAGCGCCAGCCAGAGCGCTCGCCCGAAAGCCTTTGGCCACGCCGTGGAGGCCATGGCGGTGGCCGGCGCCCTGATGCACGCCCAGACGCAAACCCGTGGCGCCGACGCCCGCCTGATCGTGCTGGCCATGACGGCCGGCTTGCTCCATGACATCGGCGAGATGTACATCGCCCCCGAATTCGGCGAAGCCGATGCCGGCAAAGCGCTGGACGTGGCCACCTACCGGCAACTCGTTGTCCACCCGCACATCGGCCAGCTGCTGCTGACCCAGCTGACCGATTACCCCAAAGACATCGCCCGCGCCGTCGCAGAACACCACGAGCACCTCGACGGCTCGGGCTACCCCCACCGCCTGCAGGGCGACCAGATCTCGCCCCTGGGTCGCTTGCTGGCCGCCACCGAGATGGCCCTGGCCGCTTTGCGCCAACCCGGCGCCAACCTGCACCACGCTAGCGTGGCCCTGCGCGTCGTGCCCGGCGAATTCGACGAGCACCTGGCCGGACCGCTGGCCGCGGCCGCGCGCATCGTCACGCCCCTGGTGACGCGGCAATCCACCGAAGACCTGCTGCACCACATGGCCCAGCTCGACCTCGCGCTGCAAGGCGCCCTCAACCGATTGGACACCGCCCTGCCCGCAGACCCCAGCCCCGGCTTGCAACGCGCCGCCGACCTCAGCCGCTACCTGCTGCACAAGCTGCGCCAAGGGTGGAACGAGAGCGGGCTGTGGAGCCCCGGTGCCATCGGCGTGGACCAGATCGCCGAAGCCGAGGCCGTGCAAGACGCCTTGCGCGCACGCCTGCACACCATCGAGCGCATGGCCCGCCTGAGCGCTGGCGAACTGTCTGCCGACGACGAGGACGCGCTCGACCAGCTGTGCCGCAGCCTGACCGCCGATGTGAACTGAGCCCCTTGAAAAGCGCCCGCCCCACCCCAGATGACAGATATGTCAGCGGCGGCGGGTCATACCGCCTACAATGGCATTCTCTCCCTGGGGCCGACCTGGTTTCGACGTTGGTGCGGATTCGGGACAGGGCATGTCGAGCACCAGTCAGCTCGTAAATCCATCTGGAAAAAAACCAAACGCCAACGATCAATCGTTCGCACTCGCCGCTTAATACCGGTGAGCCTCGCAACAGTCGGCCCATGGGCTGGGTCTGAGTCGCAAGACAAAGACTGCGAGGTCACTTTCATGGGCTGGGTCTGCACCGGGTCACTCGGTACAGGTCGAGATTCAGTGACTGGCTGGACTGGTAGCGTGCTGCTGCGCGATCAGGACGGTGAGAATCAAATCAGACAGCTAAACATGTAGATCTTCTCGTTGATGGCTGACGGACGGGGGTTCAATTCCCCCCGGCTCCACCATACACCTGCCTCAAGCACCCCTCTTGAGGCCCAAAAAGCCCTGAGTTTCACCGACTTGGGGCTTTTTTCTTGTGGCGGCGATTCCGTGCAAATTTCACATCGCGCGCAAATAACGCTTCACATTACGCGCGTTTCGTTAAGAAGCACTCTGAGAGACTTGTTTACCAGCCCGCAACACGTGGTTTCCAAATCCATCCTTCAGGGCGCCTTCATCCCGAGTGCAAGTCAAAGCAACTCGGTACAAAGTCCTCCAAAGGCTGCGAATCCGACGGCCTGCACCTCGGAGGAAACCCATGGCCCAACCCCACTTGTATGAGCTCGTCCGCTCGGTGCTGATTTTCCTGCACCTGGCCTGCCTGATCGCCGCCGGCATCTCCATCGCCTTCGGTGATTACGCCATCCTGCGGCACCGCCCCGTGAACCGGGCGCTGATGCTCAAGGCCAGCCGCGCGGTTGCCTGGTCGCTGCTGGCCTTGTGGCTGACGGGTCTGTCCGTCATCGCGCTGGACATGTCCACCGTCGCGCTGTCGCTGGCCAAGGCGCCCAAGCTGCAGGCCAAGCTGACGGTCGTGGCCATCCTGAGCCTCAATGGCTTCCTGCTGCACCGCTACACCCTGCACGCTCTGGGAGAGTCGAAAACCCCCGCAGAGTCCGACGTCCGCCTGGCCGCCATCCTGGGCGCCGTGAGCGCCGCCTCCTGGGGCTACGCGGTGTTCCTGGGCGTGGCCAAGGCCTGGACGCCCATCCTGGGCTTCAACGGTTTCATGGCGCTGTACGTGCTGGCCGTGCTGGCAGGCATCGCCGTCTCCCTGCGCTGGGTCCGCCCCCTGCTGCTGGAGCAGACCCCACTGGCTGCCCCAAACGCCCGGGGCCACGCGCGGAACCAGGGCCTGGCAGCCGAAGACCTCAACGCCGCCATGGGCTGAAGCCCCGCCAAGGCCGCCAGCCATCGCACAACGTCCATCGTTTTCCCCCGCCTTTTGGGCTGTTGGTCTGCCACGCTTGTCATGCCAGAATCAATGGCATACACAGGACAACCATCAGGCCATGGACGTTTACCTTGACCGCACTGTGGAGCTGGGGCAACAACGCCCTTATGGCCCACCCGACTTCGGCATCGAGCTGGGCGACCACGTGTTCCACGTGGCCGAACCCGGCTCGGCCTGCCGCACCTTGCCTGTGCGGTTGTCGGCGGCGGTCTATTGCGGCATGACCGACGTGCTGTACTTCGTGGCCCAACCGCTGGACGAGGCGCTGCCCGCGCGCTGGGTGCAGCTGGCCGATCTCCTGCATGGTCCCTTGGGCGAATTGCCCCGGCTGGCCTTCGACCCGGAACGCATCGAGCGCATCGCCCAGGCCAACTCCGACGCGGCCATCGGCCCGGAACACGCCCGGCTGCGGGGCTTGTCGGTGACGTCCGGCACCGACGGCAGGCAACACGTCCAGCGCGACCCCCTGGCCCAACCCCGGCTGCTGAGTGGCGTGCGTTCGCAAGACCAACAGCTCCGCCTGACCGCCGCCAATGCGCAGGGCTTGCCCACGGCCGAGCTCAGCGTCAGCCTCGACGAGCTTACCGCAGACGCCCGCCAGACGGCGCTGGAGTGGATGTCGGCGCGCCACGCGGCCCTGGCCGACATCGACGCCCTGCACGCCCTGCAACCTGCGCTGCGCGCCATCAGCCGCGCACGGCGCCAACGCAAGGAGCGTGGCAACCCCGACACCGTGACGCACACGATCCAGGAGCACCGCGCACGCGCGCACCAGGACCTCTCCCGCCTGCTCGACAGCCTGCGCGAGCCCTCGCAAGACTGAGCCCTGGGCCGATCGGCCTGCACCCGCATCACGGCACCGTCAAACGCCCCGCGCACAGTCCGGACGATCCATCGTCATCGGAGTGCACACCATGGGCCGTCCCAGCCACGTCAAACCGCAACGCACCGGCACCAGCCGCCGCGAATTCTTCAAGCGCTCTGCTGGCGGTGCCGCCATGGTCGTGGCCGCCACGCCGCTCGTGCCCATGGGCGGCCTGTCGGCGGCATCGGCCGACCGCAGCGGCGCCAGCACCAACACCGTGTTCCAGCATGGCGTGGCCAGCGG
>CAIQIL010000418.1 GCA_903871865.1 uncultured Burkholderiales bacterium | reverse complement strand
GCGCTGGACCGTGCCCATGGCGAGATCGAAGCCCTGCGCCGGGAAATGCAGGCCTCGCACGACGACCTGCAAGCCACCAACGAGGCGCTGCAATCGGCCCACGAAGAGCTGCAGTCCACCAACGAGGAGCTGACCACCTCCAAGGAAGAGGCGCAGTCCATGAACGAGGAGCTGCAAACCATCAATGGCGAGTTGCAGACCAAGCTCGACGACCTGGCCATGGCCCAGAGCGACATGCAGAACCTGCTCAACAGCACGGACATCGCCACGCTCTTCCTCGACAACGACCTCAACGTGCGCCGATTCACCGAGCAGGCCACTGGCCTCTTCCACCTGCGCGACAGCGACATCGGCCGGCCCTTGAGCGACCTCAACAGCAAGCTCAACTACCCCGAACTGCACCAGGATGCCAAAGAGACCCTGCGCACCTTGACGCCCATGGAAAAACAGATCGCCACCAACGACACGCGCTGGCTGGCGGTGCGCATCATGCCGTACCGCACCGTGAGCAACATGATCCAGGGCGTGGTGCTGACCTTCGTGGACATCACCGCATCGAAAGCGCTGGAGTCTCAGCTGCGCAAGGCGTAGAGTGGGCTCACCATGCCCACCCTGCCCCATCTGAAGCTGCCTCCCACGTCCTCTGCATCCTTGGAGCTGCGCCAGCGCGCCCACGCCCAACTGCGCGATGGCAACACCTCGCTGCCGCCACCCGGCGAACAAGCCTCGGAGGCCATGCGCGTGCTGTACGAGCTCGCCTCAGCACCCGATACCGCGCCCAGTGCGCTGGCCCTGCTGCACGAGTTGCAGGTCCACCAGGTCGAGCTGGCGCTGCAGGCCGACACGCTGCAAGCAGCGCATGACGAGCTGGCCTCGGGGCTGGCGCGGCAAGTGCAGCTTTACGACTGCGCGCCCACGGCTTACCTCACCATCGGCCCCGACACGCGGGTGTGGGACGCCAACCTCACGGCCGCGCACAGCCTGGGCCTGGCGCGCCAGGCCTTGATCGGTCACCGGCTGGATGGCTGGGTCGCCTCACCCCACGCCCTGCACAGCCTGATGGGCCAGATCACCCAAGGTGCGCCCATGGCCGCGGGCCTGCTGCGCATGGGCAGCTCACCGGCACCCACACGCACCGTGTGCGCCTCGCTCAGCGCCGACCCTGCCGGGGAGCGCTTCCTCGTCACGCTCACCGAACTGCCCGAGGCGTGAACGTGGACACGGTCAGATGATCGAAGCCATCCTGCTGAGCACCACCCGCGTCATGACCTTCCGCAGCCGCCAGGCGCTCACGGCGGCCAGCGGCTTCTTCTTTGCGTCGGGCGATCGGCTCTTCCTGGTCACCAACCGCCACGTGCTGTGCGACGAGGCCAGCCAGCACCAGCCGGACCGCATCGAGATCGACCTGCACCACGACCCCGACAACCTCACGCGCTGCATGGTGCTGTCCATCATGCTTCACAAGGGCGGCAAGGCGGTGTGGCGACAGGCGCAGGATGCGGGCGGTGCGGTGGACGTGGCAGTCATCGAGCTCGACCGCTCGCGCTTCTCGCCGTCCACCCTGTACAAATGCTTCACCCCGGCCCACCTGCAGCGCGATCTGCAAGACGTGGAGGTCGGTCAGTCGGTGCTCGTGGTCGGCTTCCCGCTGGGCTTCCACGACACGCTGCACCACCTGCCCGTGGTGCGCCAGGCCATCATCGCGTCCTCGTTCGGGCTGCGCTTTCAGGGCCAGGGCTACTTCCTGACGGACGCACGCACGCACCGGGGCACCAGTGGTGCGCCGGTGGTGATGCGCCGTGCGCCGGGCACGGCCCAGGAAGGCGCGCTGCCCTGGACCCTGCTGGGCATCCACGCCTCGCGCATGGACATGGGCAACCGCGATGCGCGTGTGGACGAGCTGCTGGGCCTGAACTGCGCCTGGTACGCCGACGTGCTGCTGACGCTGACGGCCTGAGCGCTTGCGCAGGCAGGCTCAAGCTCGGTTCAATTTCAGCCTCAGTTCTTGCCGTGCTGGCGCTTGGCCGCGCTGACACAGTCCGACTTGCCCGCACCGCTCAAGGTGTCGCACTTCTCGACGGCAAGCTTGTAGTCGGCATCGGTCTTCTCCTGTGACGCGTCGCGGCGGGCATCGTGGATTTCCTTGCCCATCTTGGCATCGGCCAGGGCCTTGGCCTTGACGGACTTGGCCTGCTGGACGCACAGGTCCTTGGCCTGACCAGCCTGGTCGTCGCACTTCTCCTCGGCGATCTCGTAGGCCGCATGGGCCTTGGCCTCGAGCAGCTTGGTGTGGTCGGCGGACTTGCCCGAGTAGGCATAGCTCAGGTCGGCATGCGCCACCTTTTCTTTGCCCTGGGCCTCGGCCTTGCAAATGTCGGCGGCATTGCCGGCCAGCTTGCCGCAAGCGGTTTTGTCCACCTTGTACTCCGCGGTGATGCGGTCCTTGCGGGCCTCGAAGTCGGCTTTGCTCATGCCTTGTGCGTGCACAGGTCCGTGCAGCAATGCCAAGGTGCAGGCGGCGAAAAGGGCGGTGGTCTGAAAGGTCATGGTGGTCTTTGGTGGAGCGTTGAAGTGGCGTGATGGCCCGTGGGTGCGCGTCAGATGCGTCCCATGAGCCAGAGGATGAGCAACACCGTCACCACCAGGCCCAGCCCCCCGCTGGGTCCGTACCCCCAGCCTCGGCTGTGCGGCCACGTGGGCAAGGCGCCCAGCAGCAGCAGAATCAAGACGATCAGCAAAATGGTGCCCAGGCTCATGGTGTCCTCCCTGACGTTGCGTGTGTTGTCATGGAGGCAAGCCTATGCGGATCACCGCCGGGCATCTGTGCGCTGGCGCACACCGGCATCCCCACCAACGGGGCGCACCCCGCCCATGCCGTGGCTGCGTGGGTCAGCGCACCGACGCCACCGACAGGCCTTCCTACAGTCCGTTCGTGTGTTGCCGGCCCAAGACCCACTCCGTGTGTCGCCGTGACAGCCACACAAGGAGAAGCACATGAACTGGGATCGCATTCAAGGCAATTGGAAGCAAGTCGTGGGCAAGGCCAAGATGCAGTGGGGCAAGCTGACCGACGACGAGTTGAACCTCATCTCGGGCAAGCGCGAGCAGTTGGCAGGCAAGATCCAGGAGCGCTACGGCGTGGCCAAGGAGGTGGCCGACACGCAGATCAGCGATTGGGCCAGCAAGGCCGACGACTCCTGGTTTGCAGTGAGCAAGCCCGCGCAGTGAGCGGGCTGTGGCCCCGCCCCTGAACAGCCCTTGCGCTGCCACAGGAGGTCAGGGCCAACGCATGGGCTGCATCCCGCAGTCCATGCGCCATGTGCGGTCACTCCACCGTGACCGACTTGGCCAGGTTGCGCGGCTTGTCCACGTCGGTGCCACGCGCGCAGGCCGTGTGGTACGCCAGCAGTTGCAGCGGCACCACGTGCAGGATCGGCGACAAAGCACCATAGTGCTCCGGCATGCGGATGACGTGGATGCCCGCTTCCGCCTGGATGTGCGTGTCGCCGTCGGCACAGACGTACAGCTCACCGCCGCGCGCCTTCACTTCCTGCATGTTGCTCTTGAGCTTTTCCAGCAGCACGTCGTTGGGTGCCACCACGACCACGGGCATCTCGGCCGTGACCAGGGCCAGCGGGCCGTGCTTGAGCTCACCGGCCGGGTAGGCCTCGGCGTGGATGTAGCTGATCTCCTTGAGCTTGAGCGCGCCTTCCAGGCCGATGGGGTAGTGCAGGCCACGGCCCAGGAACAGGGCGTTGTCCTTGCGGGCGAAGGCTTCGGCCCAGGCCACGATCTGCGGCTCCAGAGCCAGCACGGCTTGCAGGGCGGCCGGCAGGTGGCGCAGGTCCTTGAGGTGCTGGGCTTCGGCTTCGGGGCTGAGGTGGCCGCGCAGCTTGGCCAAGGTCAGCGTCAGCAGGAACAGGCCGGCCAGCTGGGTGGTGAAGGCCTTGGTCGAGGCCACACCGATCTCCACGCCGGCGCGCGTCACGTAGTTCAGCTTGCACTCGCGCACCATGGCCGAGGTGCTGACGTTGCAGATGGTCAGCGTCTGTTCCATGCCCAGACCACGAGCGTGCTTGAGCGCGGCGATGGTGTCGGCCGTCTCACCGGACGGGCTGATGGTGACGACCAGGGTGCGCGGGTCGGGCACGCTGTCGCGGTAGCGGTACTCGCTGGCGATCTCGACCGCGGTCGGGATCTTGGCAATCGACTCCAGCCAGTACTTGGCCGTCGAGCCCGAGTAATAGCTGGTGCCGCAGGCCAGGATGAGCACGCGGTCGATCTGGCCGAACACGGCTTCGGCATCGGCGCCGAACAGCGTGGGCGTGATCGACTCGACGCCTTCGAGCGTGTCGGCGATGGCGCGCGGCTGCTCGAAGATTTCCTTTTGCATGTAGTGGCGGTAGGGGCCCAGCTCGACGGCGCCGCTGTGGGCGGTGACCGTGCGCACCGGGCGCTCGGCGGCGTCCACGCGCACGTGCTCGGTGGCGCCGGGCGCGATGTGCTCGATCCAGTGGCGGCCGGGCTGCAGGTCGACCACGTCGCCCTCTTCCAGGTAAACGATCTGGTCGGTCACGCCGGCCAGGGCCATGGCGTCGCTGGCCAGGAAGTGCTCCTGCGTGTCCTTGCCGACGCCCAGAATCAGCGGCGAACCGGCGCGTGCGCCGATCAGGCGATCGGGCTCGTCTTTGCAAAAAACG
>CAIQIL010000417.1 GCA_903871865.1 uncultured Burkholderiales bacterium | reverse complement strand
CGGGCCGGCGAGCAGGGCCGCGGCTTTGCCGTGGTGGCCAGCGAGGTGCGCACCCTGGCGCAGCGCTCGGCCACGGCGGCCAAGGAAATCAAAACGCTGATCACCTCCAGCGTGGCGCAGATCCAGCAAGGCTCGCAGCAGGTGGACGAAGCGGGCAGCACCATCGACGAGGCGGTGCGGGCCATCCAGCACGTCACCCAGATCGTCAACGAGATCACCACGGCCAGCGGCGAGCAAAGCGCCGGCGTGAACCAGGTCGGTCAGGCCATCTCGCAGATGGACCAGGCCACCCAGCAGAACGCGGCCCTGGTCGAGCAAAGCGCGGCTGCGGCTGAGAGCCTGCGCACCCAGGCGCAGCAGCTCGTGGACGCGGTGGCCGTGTTCCAGCTGCGCGGCTGAGCCTCGGCCTCCAGGCCAACGCTGGCCCACGCAGGTCCGCCGCCGGCCACGCTGCCCAGCGTGACAAACCACACGGCGGCGCCCGCGCTGACACGAGAGATGCACGCTCGGCCCGCCGCCCGGGTTCAGCCCCGGGCCCTGCCCGCCGACATCACGGTGCCACTTCGCGTCGCGCACCATGAGCCACTCCACCTTCCTGCCCAGCACCTTCAACGGCACCTCCACCCTGGAGGCGCCCAGCCGCCCGTCTTCGGCCCGACAAGCATCTGCGCCGCGCTGGCCCTGGATCGCCATCGCCGGCTGCGTGCTGATGTTCGCCGTGCTGGCGCTCAACCACCTCGGCCAAGGCCGCATCGACAGCGCCTCCGAGGCCCTGCACAGCACCTGGATGCCCGCGGTGGACAAGCTCGCCGACATCCAGACCCAGGTCAAGGACCTGAGCGGTGAGGCCACCCGGCGCAGCGCCTGGACGCCCGGCCAGCTGCGCGGCCGCATCAGCGACGACATCGCCCGCTTCACCGCCTGGATGGCCCTGCCCCACGCGGGCATGGACGCCAGCACGCCCGAGCTGCTGCGCGTGCTGCAGCAACGCTGGAGCGACTACCTCGCCATGCCGGACGTGGACACTCCCGCCCGCGCCGCCCGCCTGCACGATGCCGCGGCCGCCCTGGCACGACTGAGCGCGCATTGCCTGGCCCAGAGCCAGGCCCAGGCCGACATCGCGGCCGGCCGCTGAGCTCAGGCCGCGGCCTGACGGGCCGCCATCGGTGCGCCGGCATCACTGGCCGCACCGCCCACCACCTCCTGCACCAGCCTCGCCAAGGTGGCGTCCAGGCGCGCATGGAAATCGGCCACCGCCGCCAGCGGGGTCTCGCCCAGCTGCCACGCCATCGGCGCGCTCAAGGCGCCATCCAGCTCCACCAGCACCGGCAGCGGCGAGATGCTGTTGACCGTGGGCACCAGTTGCGCCACCCGCACGGGCTTCGTCCCTGTGGCCTCGCGCGGGTGGATGCCGCCGACATCGCCCAGGCTGGTCGCATGGCAGCTGATGGCCGGGAAGCGCCCGGCCCGCTTGAGCTTCAGGCCGATGTGGCCCACCAGCGTGCGGCCCAAGCAGGGCGTGAGCTCTTCGAGCAGGTAGGTCCAGCACATCTCGCGGCGGGCGTAACGCGCCTGGCCTTCCTTGATGGCCGCGTCCACCGACTTCACGCGCTCGGCCCAAGGCTTGCGCGCATCCTGCTCGATGACGAGGAAGGCGCCCACGTGGTTGCCCCACAGCGGGCCATGGCCTGGCGACGTCGCTGAAGCCGCGGGATAGAACTTGCGCAGGTTCACCGAGATGCGGATGACGGCCGCGGCCAAGGGGTCCCCGGGCGCCTGCGCCAGAAAGGTTTGCGCGATGGCCGACACCAGCAAGGTGTTGAGCGACACCCCGAGCTGCCGCGCCGCCCGGCGCAGATCGGCCACGGGCGTGGGCACGGTGTGGTGGCGCAGGCCGGTGGTCGAGTAATGCGCGCCCAGCGTGGTGGGCAGCTGCTGCACGTGCAAACTGGCCAGCCGGCGCGCCTCGGCCAGTTTGTGCTGGCGCGAGCGCCACACCTGGCGCGGCCACTGCCACCCACGCTCGGGGGCGATCGCGCCCAGCATGGACGGCGCCTCCAGCGGCATGGCCTCGACCGGCAAACCGTTGAGCCCGCGCAGGATCTGGCGCACCAGCTCGACCATCGTCATGCCATCGGCCAACAGGTGGGGCACGCCGAAGATCAGGGCCGGACGCTGCGGGTGCGGCGCGAAGTGCGCGCGAAAGCCCAGGCCGCGCTCCAGCGGCAGCACCTCGTGCAGGGCCCGCCAGTGCCAGGCCTGCAGCGCTTCGGGGTCGTCGAGGTCCACGTCGCGGTGCACGCGGAAAGCCAGCGCGAACATCTGGTCGATCAGCGGGCCCTCGGGCAGGATGCGCAGGTGGTAGCGGTGCAGGCCGGGCTCCAGCGCCGCGCGCAGCTTGGGGTAGGCCGTCACCAGCTGGCGCAGCACCGCGCGCACCTGGACCTCGCTCACGGACGCATCGAAACGCATCAGGTAGGGCTGCACCATGGTGCCGGCCAGGCCCTCGATGGCCGCG
>CAIQIL010000416.1 GCA_903871865.1 uncultured Burkholderiales bacterium | reverse complement strand
GTTGAGCATGCTCACCACTACGGGCATGTCGGCACCACCGATGGGGATGATGATCAGCACGCCGAGGATGAAACTGAGCGCCAGCATGCCGAGGAAACTCTCCCAGCTCTGCGTGAACATAAAGCACACGCCCAGGCCTACGGTCAGCAGGCCCAGCACCAGGTTCAGCATGTGCTGGCCGGCGAAGTTCACCGGCGCGCCCTGGAACAGGCGGAACTTGTACTTGCCGCTCAGCTTGCCGAAGGCGATGACCGAACCCGAGAAGGTGATGGCACCGACGGCGGCACCCAGGGCCAGCTCCAGGCGGTTGCCCACCGGGATCACGGCCAGGGCATCGCCAATGGGCTTGGCCACGATCTGGAAGGCATAGGGCTCGGCGACCACGGCCACGGCGATGAACACCGCGGCCAGGCCGATCATGCTGTGCATGAAGGCCACCAGCTCGGGCATCTTCGTCATCTCGACGCGCTTGGCCATGATGGCGCCCGCGCCGCCGCCCACCACCAGGGCGGCCAGCACATACGACAGGCCCGTGCCGAAATCGATGCCCAGCGCGGTGGCCTGGCCATGGATCAGGCCCACGGTGGTCAGCACGGCGATGGTCATGCCGACCATGCCGAAGAAGTTGCCACGGATGGACGTGGTCGGGTGGCTCAGTCCCTTGAGCGCCTGGATGAAACACACCGAGGCAAACAGGTACAGCAATGCGATGAGGTTCATGCTCATTTACTTGGCTCCCGCTTTCTTGTCCTTCTTCTTGAACATCTCCAGCATGCGGCGCGTGACGAGGAAACCCCCGAACACGTTGACCGCGGCCAGCGCCACAGCGAGCACGCCCATGGCCTTGCCCAGCGGCGTCACGGTCAGGGCGGCGGCCAGCATGGCGCCGACGATCACGATGGCGGACACGGCATTGGTCACGGCCATCAGGGGCGTGTGCAGGGCGGGGGTCACCGTCCAGACGACGTGGTAGCCAACGTAGATGGCCAGCACGAAGATGCTGAGGTTGATGACGACGTGGCTGACGGGCTCAAGGGCTTCCATCGTGGTCTCCAGGAGGTTGAATCAGTCGAACTTGCGGACTTCCTTGATGGCGTTGCGCTCGTCGAGCAACACCACCTTCGGCTTGTAGCTGGCCACTTCTTCCTCGTTCATCGGCGCGTAGGTGCAGATGATCAGCAGGTCGCCCACATGGGCACGGCGGGCCGCCGCGCCATTGAGCGAGATGGTGCCCGTGCCACGCGGGGCCTTGATGATGTAGGTGGCAAACCGTTCGCCGTTGTTGACGTTGTAGAGCTCGATGTACTCGAACTCCTTCATGTCGGCGGCGTCCATCAGGTCTTCGTCGATGCCACAGGAGCCTTCGTAGTCCAGGATGGCTTCGGTGACGGTGGCGCGGTGCAGTTTCGCGCGCAGCATGTTGCGTTGCATGGCTTTCTCCTCGGGTCGCAGGGGCAGGTACTTCAAGCCCGCAGCAACTGACCGTCGCGGCACATCAGGCAGGCCTTGACGATGTCGTCTTCGAGATCGACGTGGAACTGGCCTTCCTTGTTGAAGACCAGTTTCAGGAAGTCCAGCACGTTGCGGGCGTACAGTGCGGACGCGTCGGCGGCCACCAGGGCCGGCAGGTTGGTTTCACCGACCAGGGTCACGCCGTGCTTGACCACGGTGCGACCGGCCTCCGTCAGGGGGCAGTTGCCACCGGCGGGTGCGGCCAGGTCCACGATGACCGAGCCCGGCTTCATCGCCTTGACCATGTCTTCGGAGACCAGCACCGGCGCGGCCCGGCCCGGGATCAGGGCGGTGGTGATGACGATGTCGGCGGCGGCCACGCGCTTGGCGACTTCCACCTTCTGGCGGTCCAGCCAGGACTGCGGCATCGGGCGGGCGTAACCGCCCACGCCTTCGGCGGCTTCCTTCTCTTCGGCGGTCTCGAAGGCCACGTCGATGAACTTGGCGCCCAGCGACTCGACCTGCTCCTTCACCGAAGGGCGCACGTCCGAGGCTTCGATGACCGCGCCCAGGCGCTTGGCCGTGGCGATGGCCTGCAAGCCGGCGACGCCCACGCCCAAGATGACGACGCGGGCGGCCTTGACGGTGCCGGCGGCGGTCATGAGCATCGGGAAGATGCGCTGGTACTTGTCGGCCGCGATCATGACGGCCTTGTAGCCCGCCAGGTTGGCCTGCGAGGACAGCACGTCCATGCTCTGGGCACGGGTGGTGCGCGGCGCGGCTTCCAGGGCGAAAGCGGTCAGCTTGGCGTCGGTCATGCCTTGCAAGCCGTCCTTGTCGAACGGGTTGAGCATGCCCACGACGACGGCGCCCGGCTTCATCTGCGCACGTTCTTCGGCGCTGGGCGCGCGGACCTTCAGCACCATGTCGGCACCCAGGGCGCCCGCCACATCGGTGATCTCGGCGCCGGCGGCCACATAGGCCTCGTCGGTCACGCTGGCCGGCACACCCGCGCCAGACTGCACGCGCAGGGTGTGCCCCTGAGCCTTGAGCTTCTTGACGGTTTCAGGGGTCACGGCCACGCGGGTCTCTCCCGCGAAGGTTTCCATGGGTATGCCGATCAGCATACGGTCTCCTAGGTGTGGTGCCAAACCCACCAGCATACACAAGGTTGGGGGATTTCCCAGGTCATCTCGGACACAAGACACGTTGTTTGCGTCGCACAGGCACCCCACCCCCTTGATTTGATGCCGATTGTTGTCACATGCCGGCACGCACCCCACGGTAAGCGCCCATGGCCTCCTCCAGGCGCAACACGCGTTCGTGCAGTTGGCGGGTGGCCGCCGCGGACTGCTGCACCATGGCGGCGTTCTGCACCACCATGCGGTCCAGCCGCCCCGCGGCATCGCTCACAACGTCGATGCCCTGGACCTGCTCGGCCGAGGCCTGGGAGATGTCGCCGACCAGCACGCGCACCTGGCGGACCTGCTGCACGAGCTCGGCCATGGTCGCGCCGGCCTCGCGCGCCATCTGCGCCCCCGCGTCGATGCGCACGACGCTGCTCTGGATGAGGTCGCGGATCTCGCGGGCCGCGCCGGCGCTGCGCTGCGCCAGGCTGCGCACCTCACCGGCCACGACCGCAAAGCCCCGGCCCAGTTCGCCGGCACGGGCGGCTTCCACGGCCGCGTTGAGCGCCAGGATGTTGGTCTGGAAGGCGATGCCGTCGATCACCCCCACGATGTCGGCGATGCGGCGCGACTGCTCGGCGATGTCGCCCATGGTGCTCACCGCCTGGCCGACGCTGTCGCCCCCCTGCTCCGCCACCGCGCTGGCGGCATCGGCCAGTTCGCTGGCCTGGCGTGCCGCCTCGGCGTTGCGGCGCACCGTGCCACCCAGCGTGCCCAAGGCCCCCGAGGTTTCGGACAGGCAGGCCAAAGCACCCTCGGTGCGCTGCCGCAAGTCGTCGTTGCTGGAGGCGATCTCGGCACTGGCGTCGTGGATGCCATGGGTTTGCTGCCCGACGTCGTCCAGCAGGGCACGCAGGTTGAGCCCCGATTGCTGGATCGCCCGCCCCAGCATGCCAAGGTCATCGCAACGCGCCGGGATCGCGCACTCGGCCGCGCTGCCCGCCGCCACGGCCAGGGCATGGTCACGCAACTGCCGCACCGGCCCGCCGATCTGGCGCCTCAGGAACAGGCTGGACACCCCCCAACCCAGCCCCAGCGCCGCCAGCAAGGCCAGAGCCTGCGCCCAGCCCAGCAACACCACTGCCAGCACCGCGGCAGGCGCCACGGCCAGCAGCCCTGCCAGCCCCAGGCGCCCGGCCGTGCTCCAGGTTTGAGGCCAGGAGCGCCAGCGGCGCCAACCCGTGTGCACCAGCAAGCCACGGTGGAAGGCCATGCCGGGCGCGTCCTCGTCCCGCAATGCCTGGTAGGCGGCTTCGGCCTGGGCCACCTCGTCGTCGCCCGGACAAGTGCGCACCGACAGGTAGCCCACCAGACGGTCTTCGCGGCGCACCGGCGTGGCGTTGGCCCGGACCCAATAGTGGTCGCCGGATTTGCTGCGGTTCTTCACCAAGGCCGACCACGACAAGCCTGCACGCAAAGTGGCCCACATGTCGGCGAAGGCCGCCTCCGGCATGTCAGGGTGGCGCACCAGGTTGTGCGGCTCGCCGACCAACTCCTCGCGACAAAAGCCGCTGACCGCCAGGAAGGCTTCGTTGGCATAGGTGACCCGGCTGTCGGGGTCGGTGGTGGACATCAGGGTGGCGCCCCGGGGGATGTGAACGCGCCGTTGGGTGACAGGGGTGTTGCTGCGCATGCGGTCAAATCGGTGGTTGGCGGTCAGGGAGGCGCCGGCGAAGGTTCACCGGCAGGGTCGATGGCCTGGCACACCAGGGCCAATGCGGCGTCGGCTGGCATGGGCCGACCGAGGTGGTAACCCTGCATCACGTCGCAGCCTTGGGCCACGAGGTATTGCAGCTGCGCTTCGTTTTCCACACCTTCGGCCACCAGCTCCAGGCCCAGAGCCCGGGCGATCTGGATGGCCGCGGCGCAGATGACACGGTCGTCCGAATCCCGCTCGATGTCGCTCACGAAGGTGCGGTCGAGTTTGATGCGCTCGATCGGCAGGGTCTTGAGATAGGCCAGCGAGGAGTAGCCGGTGCCAAAGTCGTCCACCGCCCACGAGACGCCCTGGTCTCTGAGCAATTTCATGCACTGGATGCTGGCCTGCGGGTCGTGCATGGCGACCGACTCGGTCAACTCCAGCTCCAGCACATCGGGCGGCAGACGGTGGTGCGCTCGGTGGGCGGCCACGCGGCTGGCCAGCGCCGGATCGCGCAGCTGGTAGGCCGACAGGTTCACCGCGACGCGAAGGTGGTCGTGACCCTGGTCGGCCCAGCGGCGCCATTGGCGACAAGCCTCGTCAAGCACCCAGTCGCCGATCTGGTGGATGAGTCCCGCCTCCTCGGCCAGCGGGATGAACTGATCCGGCGGGATCCAGCCATCGATCTCGGTGTGCCAGCGCAGCAAGGCCTCGAAGCCCAACAGGCGGCGATCGGAGGCGCGGTACTGCGGCTGGAAGTGCAGGGACAACTCCCGACGCGGCAAGGCCAGGCGCAGCTTGCTTTCGAGCTCGAAGCGACGCGCGCTGTGCGCATGCATCTCCGGCGTGTAAAACACCAGGGTGTTGCGACCTCGGGCCTTGGCCTGGTACATGGCGGCGTCGGCGTGCCGCATGAGTTCGGCCACGGTGTCGCCATGCTGGGGGTACAGGCTCACACCGAGGCTGGCCGAGACGTGCAATTCGCGGCCCTCAATCTGCATCGGCGCAGCGAGGGCGCTCAGGATCTTGGCGCCCAGTCGTGCCACCACAGCCACGTCTGCGATGTCGGTCAGCACGATGACGAATTCGTCGCCCCCCAGCCGCGCCACCAGGTCGCTGCCGCGCACGCCGGAGCGGAAGCGCTGGCCGCAGACCTTGAGCACCTCGTCGCCGATGTGGTGGCCCAGCGAATCGTTGATGGTCTTGAACCTGTCCAGGTCGCCAAAGAGCACGGCCAGCTGGCGCCCGCTTTGGTGGCAGGTCTCCATGCGCATGCGCAGCATGGCCTGCAGTTGCTCGCGGTTGGCCAGGCCGGTCAGGGCGTCGTACCAGGCCAGGTACTCCATGCGGTCTTGGGTGGCCTTGCTGCTGGTGATGTCGTAGAGCAGCGCGCACAGGCGGCCGGGCATGCCCTCCGCCTCCGAAGGCAGTCGGTAGCCGCGCTCGCGCACCCAGCGGGTTTGCCCTTCGGCACAAGCCACGCGGTACTCGGCCTCGTAGGTGTCCTCGTGCTCGGACAGGCGGCGATACGCCTCCTGCAAGGCCACCCGGTCCTCCTCGTGCACTGCGACCAAGTGCGCGGCGATGTCCTCGGGCAACATGGCCTCGCACACCCCGAGCACATCGACCGCGGCCGGCGTCCACCACAGCCGCGCACGGGTCACATCGCCATCCAAGGCGCACTCGAAGCTGGCCATGCGCGCCAGACGCTGCGCTTCGGCCAAACGCCGCTCGCTGGCCTCCAGGGCCTCGCGGGCCTTGCGCTGCTTGGTGACGTCCGACTGGATGGCCACGAAATGGGTCACCTGCCCCTGTTCGTCGCGCACCGGCTGGATGTTGAGTTGCGTCCAGTACGGCTCACCCGCCTTCGTGTAGTTGAGCAACTCGGTGTGCACCACCGGCTGCCCCGCGTCCAGCCAGCTGCGCAGACGCCGGACGGTGCTCTGGTCCGTCAGGGGCCCATGGAGCAGCTCACTGGGGCGTCGCCCCAGCACTTCCCCCAGGCGCCATCCGGTCACCCTCGTGTACGCCGGATTGACGTACTCGATGCGCCGCTGCGCGTCGGTGATGACGACCATGTTGCTGGTGTGCTCAACGACCAGCCGGTACTTGTGCAAAAGCACGGACAAGGGGGCCAAGACCGAGGACTCCCCCGCGGCGTCCGTGAATGGTTGACTGCTCCGACCCATTGCCTCACTCCCTGCGAGCCCCACACCAAGCGGTCATCGCTCAGACGTTCATTTCCACATCAATTCACGTACTATACGCGTATATTAATTAGGTGAATACCCCTGCAAATGCGTCATGCGAATGACATATCGGCAAGGTATTCCCCACATGTCCTGCAATATGCCGGGGCATTGGCGGCTCCATTCGCAGAGCCTCATCAAGCTGGCTAAACTGGGCCTTTGCAGGTTGGATTCACCCGTTGATCCGACCGAAGTCACGCGCCCCCCCGCGGCTTTTCCCAGTCTCGCTCCCGCCCATGGCCAGAACCTCCCCCGCGAAACGCCGGGTTTCACCAGAAGACCGCGCCCAGTTCCGCGACGAATTGATCGCGATTGCCCGTCAGATTTACCTGACCGAAGGCTCGGCTGCCGTGACCATCCGCCGGGTGACCGCCACCGCAGGCGTCACGCCCATGGCGTTTTACTGGTATTTCGATTGCAAGGACGCCCTGCTGACCGTTCTCTGGGACGAGCTGGTCCAGGAGTCGGCCGACATCTGCCTCGCGGTGGCCGAGGCGGCGCCGCCCGACGAAGCGGCGGTGGCTTATTTCAGCGCCTTCATTGATTTCTGGCTGAGCCGCCGCGCACGGTTCCGAGCGATCTTCCTCAACGAAGGAAGCCCTGCGGACTTCCAAGGCATGCGCCGCACACTCTTCGGCATGCCCGGCGCCTTGCGGCATTTCACCCGCTACGACCAGTTGCTGGCCCAGGCCTTGCGATCCAACAACGCACAGGACCCGCGCATCGAGCAACTGCGCACCCTGTCCATGTACCGCGCCTTCGGCTTCCTGCACTGCGCCGTGGGCGTTTATGACTACGACGCGGCCGACACCGCCCGCTTTCGCGCCCTGGTGATCGACGAAATGGGCCGCTGTCTGGCGCACTGGCAGGCGAACTGATTGCGGCAGTTGCACCCGCCTTCCGCAAACGTCATGCACAGGCCACAACAATGGCGGATAATCTCGGGTTCATGAACTCAGCCGATCTGCTGGAAGCCGCGCCCGGCCTGACCACTGCCTCCACGGAGCCAGTGACGCACACGTCCAAGGCCCGCTGGAAGCCCAACGTCACCGTGGCCGCCCTCATCGAGCGCGACGGCCTCTTCCTGCTCGTCGAAGAAGACACTTCCGACGGCCTGTTGCTGAACAACCCCGCGGGCCACCTGGACCCGGGTGAATCGCCGCTGCAGGGCGTGATGCGCGAAACGCTGGAAGAAACCACCTGCACGTTCACGCCCGAGGGTTTCCTGGGCCTGTACATGTCGCGCTTCCGCCGCACCCGCACCGGGGAAGACATCACCTACCTGCGCATGGCCTTTTTCGGCTCGGTGTCCGAAGCCGACCCTGCGCTCAGCCTCGACGAAGGCATCGTGCGCACCGTGTGGATGACGGCCGATGAGATCCGCGCCTGCCCCGAGCGCCACCGCAGCCCGCTGGTGCTGGAGTGCCTGGAAAGCTACCTGGCCGGCGAGCGCTACCCGCTGGACATCCTGACCGTGCACGACAGCGTCTTCTCGGCGCCCGCACACCACCGCGCGGCCTGAATGTCCTTGCGCCCCCAGCGTGTCGTCGTCGGCCTCAGTGGCGGGGTGGATTCCGCCGTCACGGCCTGGCTGCTCAAGCAGCAGGGGCACGAGGTCATCGGGGTCTTCATGAAGAACTGGGAGGATGACGACCTCCCCGCCGACGGGTCGGGCGACGACCACAGCGAGTACTGCTCGTCCCGTCAGGACTTCCTCGATGCCGCCTCGGTGGCCGACGTCATCGGCATCGAGATCGAGCACGTCAACTTCGCGGCCGACTACAAGGACCGCGTCTTCGCCGAGTTCCTGCGCGAGTACCAGGCCGGCCGCACGCCCAACCCGGACGTCCTCTGCAACGCCGAGATCAAGTTCAAGGCCTTCCTCGACCACGCCATGCGCCTGGGCGCCGAGAAGATCGCGACCGGGCACTACGCCCGCGTGCGCACGGTGGCCGATGCGTCCTTCGCCGGCGGTGAGCGCGTCGAGCTGCTCAAGGGCCTGGACCCGCTCAAGGACCAGAGCTACTTCCTGCACCGCCTCAACCAGGCGCAGCTGGCCAAGACGCTGTTCCCGGTGGGCGAGCTGCCCAAGACGGAGGTGCGCCGCATCGCCGCCGAGATCGCGCTGCCCAATGCGAAGAAGAAGGACTCCACCGGCATCTGCTTCATCGGCGAGCGCCCCTTCCGCGAATTCCTCAACCGCTACCTGGCCAACGAGCCCGGCCCCATCCTCGACGACCGCGGCCGCAAGCTGGGCGAGCACGTGGGCCTGAGCTTCTACACCCTGGGCCAGCGC
>CAIQIL010000415.1 GCA_903871865.1 uncultured Burkholderiales bacterium | reverse complement strand
GGTGGCGACCCCGCCGGTGCAGCCGCTGGGCCAGCACCTCTTTGCCCGCACCCGTCGGACCGGAGATCAACACCGCGCGGTCGGTCGGGGCCACCCGGTCCAACAGGCTCAGCAGGTGCAGGAAAGCGGGCGCACGCCCCACCACCTGGGGTTCGGTCAAAGGCAGACCCTGGAGGGCGTGGGGCATGGCGGTGGGCTGGCGCGACATCCAAGGCGCCGACTGCATGGGAGCGTGCATATTACCCAAATTGACCCATGGCGCCTTCAGAAATGGACGAATTCGTCCATTTGGCCGACGATGAACTGCCGCCGCCCCACACTGCCCTGGGCTGCGGCAGAACTGGCATGTCGTTTGCTAGGTGATCTGCAAATATTGACCGACGACGACACCGCTGCGTCTGGCACGAGCGCAGCAAGGGGTCGGCGAACCGGCAAGAATCGGTGTCAGAGAAATCCGGCACCTGCTCAGGGAACCTTCGTGCCATGGCCCAGCAATGGGCTGAAAAGCAGCTTGCCACATGCACCAGGCGCTCCCCCACCTCGGCGCGGCGAACCCGCACGCGCTCTCGTCTTTTTTGCAGGCCAGCGACGCCTGCCCCATCATCGCCAGCGAGGACATCTGCGACGACCGTGGCGTCAAGCTCTGGGCGCGCAACCAGCCGGTGTCCCATGCCTTGCAGCAGCGCCTGCTGGACCGCAAGCTGCGCCAGCCACTGGAGGCCTGCCTGAGGGCGCCCGACGGCGTCAACAGCACGGACCTGGTCGCGGCCACGCGACGGCTGTTCGAGCAGTCCGGGCCTTTGTCGCATGCCCTGAGCCCGTGGGCGGATGAGCTGATCGCCGAAGTGGCCCGCCTGCCCCTGCATGCGGCGGTGCAACTGCTGCTGACGGCCCTGCGCAGCAGCCGGCCGGAAGCCTTTGCGCACGCCATCGTCACCATGACCCTGGCCGGCGCCATGTACCTGCATGCGGGCAGCGACCGCTATGAGCTCCGCATGGCCATGCTGGCCGGCCTGGTGCACGACATCGGCGAGCTGTACGTCGATCCGGCGCTGCTCGCGCCCGAACATGCGCTCACGCCGGCCGGCTTCCGCCATGTGGTGATCCATCCGCGCATTGGCGAAATGCTGCTGACGCGCCTGACCGACCACCCCGTGGCGCTGTCCCGGGCGGTGGGCGAACACCACGAGCGCGGCAATGGCATGGGCTACCCGCTGCGCACTCGCCACCTCTCGTGGCTGGGCTGCCGGCTCAGCGCCATGGACACCCTGGCCGGCGTGCTGGGCAGTGGCCATGACAAGGCCTGGGAGCACGGCAGCCTGGCTTTGCGCCTGATCCCCGGCGAGTTCGACGCGGTCGCGATCGCTTTCACCAGCCAGGTGGCCCGCCGCATGCGCGACGTGACGCCCACCAGCACCGGGGTCGATGCCTCTGCCGTCTGGGAACGCAGCCAGCAACTGGCCATGCACATCGCGGGCTGCACGCACACGGCAGAGTGCCTGGCCCACGCCAGCGCGCCAGGGCGCGTGCAAGAGAACGCCCGCCAGGCCGCCATGCTGCTCACCCAACTGACGCAAGCCGGCCACGAACTGGGCGTGTGGGCGCCGCGGGAACTGCTGGGGCAGGAACTCACCGAACTGCACGTGGCCAACCAGGAAATCCAATTCCGCTTGCGCGCCATCCAGCGCATCACGACCTGGCTGGACGTGGGGTTGCAGCCCCATGAGGACGAGGCCCTGGCGCACATCTGGCGCACCCTGCCACCCAACGACCGGGAAGCCAGCACGTCGCCACCGAAGCAGACCGCATTGGCCCCAGCCAGCGTCTGAGCACGTCGCGGCGCGGGACGCCATGGCGTGACCCGCATGCCTGTCATGCGGGCTGATCCCGTGGCCTCATCCACACGCCTCTCGGCAAGACAAGGTTGTCACCGGCACGCTCTAGCATGACCTGGACACTGGCGCCCGCCCTGGGCGAAGACGCCAGGCACACATGCATCCAGGAGCCCCCATGCAGCCAGCTGGCCAGCCGTCCCACCCCCGACGTTCTCTCGCATGGCTCGCCTGCGCCCTCTTCCTGGCCAGCACGGCGTTGCAGACGACGCAAGCCGCCGCGCTCCCCCTGCGGGTGAGCTTCGACCTCGAAGAATTCAACGGCCCCTTGCCCGGCTGGGCCAACATCCGCGACTACGGCGCTGTGGGCGATGGCGTGGCCGACGACACGGCCGCCTTCCAGGCCGCCCTCAACGACCTGGCACGCATCACGGTGCTGGGCGACGCCAACTGGCACCCCGAGTTCTACAACACCGGCTCGCCCGCCACGCTCTACCTGCCGGCCGGCACCTACAAGGTTTCGCAGACACTGCTGATCGCGCACCGCACCAGCGCGAACCTCGTGGGCGAATCCCCCACCACCACCCGCATCCTGTGGGCCGGACCGGCTGGCGGCACCATGCTCATCACCGATGGCAACCTGCTGGGCCGCTTCCACCGCCTCACCTGGGACGGCGCAGGCACCGCGGGCATCGGCGTCGCACATTGGTGGAACCGCTACAAATCGGCCCTGGGCGATTACTACGGCGGCTCCTCGCAGCACATCGACGAGGTCTTCACCGACATGAAGATCGGCATCGCCGCAGGCTGTTGCGTGGCTGGCACCTCGGGCGCAGCCACAGCGCTGACCCACCCCGGCACACGCCTGGACGGCAACTCGGACTTGCGCCTCAACCACAAGGCGGACTATGTCGCCAGCCCGAACAACTACTGGGCCTTCGAAGATTACGGCGACCTCGACTCGGAAGGTTCGGTGGTCCGCACCCGTTTCATCCGCAACTCGGTGGCCGGCGTGCACGTGGAAAGCTGGAATGCACTGAACTGGTGGGTCCTCGATTCGCGCTTCGAGGACTGCGCCATCGGCCTGACCAATGCCCCGGCGCCGGCAACTTCATGGCCTACCGCAACACCTTCCTGCGATCGACCGACACCGACATCCGCATCGCCAACACCGGTTGGTTCTCGCTGCACGACAACGTCTCGGTGCAGTCCAGGCAGTTCTACCGCGCCGACGAAATCGGTCGCAATGGCGCGGCGGTCATCGTCCAGAACAACCGCATCCTCAACCCGACCGGCACCAACCCGGTTTACACCGGCAACCTCGGCCCGCTCATCCTGCTGGACAACCAGATGAAGAGCCCCGCAGGCGCCACAGGCCCCGTCGTCATCCAGCAGGACTGGGAGCCCGGCCGCGACATCTTCTCGGTCGGCAACGCCTTCACGGTGCCCGCCAGCCAGCAGATCAAGATGCGCTACGACACCTACAACCCGGCACTGACGGCACCGAACCGGCTGCGCACCATCGGCGACACGCAGGTCAGCGCCAGCACGATCAGCGATGCCGTGCCCGCGCCCATCGACGCCCCTGCGCTGACCACACGCAAGGTCTTCGTCGTGCCGGTGCGCAACAACCACTTCGTGTTCTGGGGCACGGACATCAACCAGCCCGTGTCCACCGGGCAGGACATCCAGAACACCATCGATGCCGCGCTGGCCTCGGGCACCGACAACCCGGTGGTGTACCTGCCCTCGGCCAGCTACGCCCTGAGCGCGCCCATCCGCATCCCCAAGCTGAAGCGCATCCAGGTGGTGGGCGATGGCCGCCACGCCAGCCTCTACGCGGCCAATGCCAACATCAGCGGCGCCCTGATCGAACTGGAGGGCCCCAGCCTGGCGACGCTCAAAGACTTCGCGCTCGGCTCATCCACCAACAACGCCATCCACCTCAGCGATGCCGATCAGGATGGCGGCCACATCTTCATCCACGGCTTCTTTGGCGGCGCGCTGAAAACCCAGGGCCTGCTCAGGACCCGCGTGAGCGCCCTGGCCAACACGGGCTTCTCGTCGATCAGCGCCACGAACACCGCCAGCCTGGTGTCGGCAGGCCAGAACCTCGGGCTGATCCAGTCGCAGGACCACAGCCGCATGGTGGTGATGGACAGCTGGAAGGAGTCCTCGGGCGTCGGTGTGGCCCAAGCGCAAAGCGGCACGGTGTCGATCCTGGGCGCGCACTTCACGCCGCAACTTGCCAACCACGTGGACACGAACTCGCAACTGCCCTCGGTGTCGCTCGACGACTTCTCCGGGCATTTCGCGATG
>CAIQIL010000414.1 GCA_903871865.1 uncultured Burkholderiales bacterium | reverse complement strand
CCGTTGTTGTCGATGTGGATCTCGTACAGGGCGTTGGAGTCCATCTTGAAGTAGTTGGGACCACCGTACGCGTCCTGCAGCGGCTGGTAGTTGGCGATGAGGGTCACGTAGCCGGAGCGGCCCGTCTCATAGCTCATGAACATGTAGAGGTCGGTGCCGTCCACCTTGGGGCTGGTGGTGATGAAGGGGGCTTCGCGGTGGCTCGATGCCAATGCGGGTGAGAGCGCACCACACAGTGTCAATGCAGCCGCAGCCAGCGCCGTGCGAGGCGCAATGAACAGGAGGTCGGACATGGTGTTTCCTTGGACAGGGTTGATGGGGTCGGGATGACCGCAGCCCTTACGCCAGCGGCGAGCGCCTCAGATGCCTTTTGTGGGCTGGCCCGGCAAAGCCCACACGCCGCGCCCAGGAATCGCATCCAGGCCTGCGTCGGGGTCGTAACTGCCGGGCCATGACACAGCCGCGCCCCACCCAGACACCGCGCCCTCGCGCCATCTCCCATCAAATGCATCGGGATTGCACAGATCGCATCCAGGCCCCTGCTCAGGTCGTAATCGTCCCCAGCGCGGCTTGGAGCCTCGCTGCCCTTTCATTTGTTTGCACAAGGACGCGACATGACCTCACTGACCCCCTCTTCGATCGCCAACCGACGCCGCTTCTTCGGCCAGGTGTCCGCACCCGTGCTGTCCGCTGCAGCCCTGGGTCTGCTGGCCGGCCACAGCCCACGCGCCCTGGCAGCGATGCAGGCGCCCAGCTCGGACGTGGGCATCCTGAACGCGGCGCTGGCGCTGGAGCACGAAGCCATTGGCGCATACCAGCTGGGTGCCGAGAGCGGCCTGCTCACCAAGCCGACGCTGAGCGTGGCCCTGCTGTTCCAGGGGCACCACAAGGCACACCGCGACGCCTTGATCGGCACGATCGAGAAGCTGGGCGGCACGCCGGTGGCCGCGACATCGCTCAAAGAACTGGGGATGGCCTTGCAGGCCAACACCTTGCAGAATCAAACCGACGTGCTGGCGCTGGCGCGTCGCCTCGAAGGGGGCGCTGCCAACGCCTACCTGGGCGTGCTGCCCTCGCTCAAGGACCCCAAACTGGGTGCGATTGCAGCGCGGCTGGCCGCGGACGAAACCATGCACTGGACGGCACTGACGCAGGCATTGGGCCTGGCCTTGCCGTCCGCGGCCCTGAGCTTTGGGGCCTGACACAGGAATCCCCCATGAGCCCTTCGCCAACCCTGCCAGAAGAGCCGGTGCAGGACGGGCCGGTCGACGCCAGGGACGATGCCCACGTCGCCGAGTTGCTGATGTGCATCGTCCACCAGGACGAGGCCGCCCTGGCCGAGCTCTACCAGCTGCTGTCCTACCGGATCCGCCGTGTCGCACAGCGGCTGGTGGGCCAGCCCCACCTGGCCGCCGAGGTCGTGGAGGACACCTTCTGGCAGGTCTGGCGTCAGGCGCCGCGCTTCGACCCCTTGCGCGGCTCCGGCACCGCCTGGGTGATGACCATCGCCCGCAGCCGCGCCCTGGACGCCTGGCGCAGGCAGCAGCGCCAGTACGCGCGAGAACACAGCAGCACGGAGGACGTCGAAACCCTGTACAGCCAGACCTCCGAGGACTCAGCGGGCAGCGAAGACCTGGCCGACTGGCTCATCCGCCAGCGCGAACTGGAGCGGCTGCACCAGGCGCTGGCCATGTTGGATGCATCGCCGCGGCAACTCGTGACGCTGGCCTTCCTGCGCGGCTTGACGCACGAGGAAGTTGCACAATCCACGGGGATGCCGTTGGGATCGGTGAAGTCCCAGATCCGCCGGGCGATGCAGTCTCTGCGCCGCTGGTTGGGCACGGACTACCGCGGCTTGGCCGCCGATGACACCCCCTCCACCTGAACAAGGCCCACCATGAACGACGCCAAACCCGTCAGCGATGCCGACGATCCCGTGCGCGCACGGTTGCTGTCACGCGTGCGTCGGAGCATCGAAGCGCACAGCGTCTTCCAGACGGTCCGGCGCAGCGAAGGCAGCTGGGACGTGGGCACGCACCCGGGCCTGCTGAGCAAGGTGCTGCGCACCGACCCCAGTGGCCAGACGCTCTTGATGCGCATCGAAGCCGGCCATGCCGTGCCGTGGCAGCAGTGGATGCCCCAGGGCGCCGGCACCTGCGTGGTGGAGTTGCTGGTGCTCAGCGGTGCCCTGCACAGCAAGCACGCTCACGGCATCGGATCGCTGGGACGGCTGGACTACCTGCTGGTCGGGCTGCAAGACGCGACAGAGCCCCTGTGGAGCACACAGTCCACGCTGCTGCTGGTCCGCATCAGCCAAGCCTGGGCCACGCCTTTTGGCGAGATCACGCAAGGCACGCTGGTGCGCACCAACGAACAACGCTGGGCCCCCCTGCGCCGTGGTGTGCGCACCAAGGTGCTGCAGGAAGCACAGGACCTGGTGTCCATGCTGGTCTGGTTCGAGCCCGGTGCCACGGTGCCATCCCATGGCCACGTGCACGACGAGGAATGCCTGATGGTCGATGGCGACCTGTTCCTGGGCGACATCCTGCTGCTGGAAGGCGAGTACCAGCTCGCCCCGCGCGGCACGACCCATGCCGAGCTGGTTTCCGAACAAGGCTGCATCGTGTTCTTCCATGGCGCCGTGGACCCGGTGCTGGAGGATGCGGCCTGGTGCGAAGCGGCAGGCCAGGCGCATTCTGCCTGAGCGGCGCCAGGCGCTGCTTCAGCGGCCGCCGTGGCGCCGCAGCGAGTCCACGTACAGCGCCTCGACCTTCTCTCGCGCCCACGGCGTGCGCCGCAGGAACTTCAGGCTGGACGACACGCTGGGCTCGTGCGTGAAGCAGCGCACCGGGATGAGCCGGCCGAGTTCTTCCCAGCCGTAGAAGTCGGCCAGGTCTTCGACCATGCGGGCCAGGGTGATGCCGTGCAGCGGGTCGCGGGAGGTCGGGGTCATGGACAGCGGGTGAACGGGATCGGGGCAAACATGAGCGGCCCTCACGTGGCCACCAGCTTGGGCAGGAGGCGATCGTATTCCCTTTTGACCACGCTGTAGCACTCGCAGGTCAGAGCCTCCAGGCCATCGCGGTCCAGCACCTCGATGTGGCCGCGCGCGTAGCGGATCAGGCCCTGGCGCTGCAGCTTGAGCGCCGCTTCGGTGACGCCCTCGCGGCGCACGCCGAGCATGTTGGCGATCAGCTCCTGCGTCATCACCAGGTTCAAGCCGGGCAGGCGGTCCAGGCTGAGCAAGAGCCAGCGGCAAAGCTGCTGGTCCAGGCGGTGGTGGCGGTTGCACACCGCCGTCTGCGCCATCTGCGTGATGAGGGCCTGGGTGTAGCGCAACAGCAGGTGCATGGCGGGGCCACCGCGGTTGAACTCCGTCATGAGCAGGTCGCCATGGAAGCGAAAGCCCTGGCCCGCGCTCTGCACCACGGCACGGCTGGGCGTGGTGCCACCGCCCATGAACAGCGAGATGCCCACCACGCCCTCGTGGCCGACCACGGCGATCTCAGCAGCCGCGCCGTCCTCCGTCACGCCCAGCAGCGACACGATGGACGTCGTCGGGAAGAACACGTGCTGGAGGCCGCAGCCCGACTCGCTGACCACATGCCCCAGGGGCATGGCCAGGTACTCCAGGTCCGGGCACCACCGCGCATACACGTCCTCCGGCAGCATCGCCAACAGGCCGTTCATGCGTGGATCAGCAGCTCGTTTCATCCAACCCTTTCCTCGTTCCGTCATGACACGACCATAGGGGCCGCGTGTCGCTGCGTATGTGCGCCATCGCACAGACCCGGAGATGGGCACACCCTAGATTGCCAGTGGCCCCATCCGAAACCAGGAGCACCACATGCAGATCCAGACACCCTCTCTGACAGCCATCCTTCAAATCAGCGCCATCGCTTTCTCGTTGGCCAG
This sequence comes from uncultured Burkholderiales bacterium, assembly GCA_903871865.1. Taxonomy (GTDB): domain Bacteria; phylum Pseudomonadota; class Gammaproteobacteria; order Burkholderiales; family Burkholderiaceae_C; genus Aquabacterium. Next base: position 1,192 of record CAIQIL010000414.1, on the reverse strand, counting down.
CTTCGGCATGCCCGTCCAAGCCGCCACCGCCGACGACCTCAACCGCGACGCTGAGCAGACCCTGCAGACGCTCTACAAGACCAACAGCGCCGCAGAGAGCCTCTCCAAAAAGGCCAAGGCCACGCTGGTGTTCCCGAAAATCATCAAGGCCGGTCTGGTGTTCGGTGGCAGCTACGGCGAAGGCGTGTTGCTGAAGTCGATGCAGGCGCCCAGTTACTACAACTCGGTCTCGGCATCGTGGGGCTGGCAGGCCGGCGCCGAGTCCTATGGCTACGTGGTTTTCTTGATGAGCGACAAGGCCGTGCGCTATTTGGCCGAAACCAAGGGTTGGGAGATTGGTGTGGGCCCCAGCGTGGTCGTGGTCAATGAAGGCATGGCCAAGAACCTGTCCTCGTCCACCCTGAAAGACGATGCCTATGCCTTCATCCTCGACCAGCAAGGCCTCATGGTCAGCCTGAGCATCGAAGGCACCAAGATCACACCGATCAAGCGCTGACATGGGAAGACGTGGCGGTGGTGGTCGCCAGGTCTGCCTCCCCGCCTGTCGCCACGCGGGGCAGGCGGGCAGTGAACCAGAACACACTGCCCACGCCAGGCTGGCTGCTGGCACCAGCGTCACCGCCCATCTGCTGGGCGATGCGGCGGGTGATGGCCAGACCCAGACCGGTGCCTCCATGGCATCGCGTGGCCGAGCCATTGGCCTGCTCGAAAGGCTGGAACAAGCGGCCCATCACCAAGGGCTCGATGCCGATGCCGGTGTCGCGCACCTCGAAGCGCACGTGGCAGTCGGCCTGTGACACCTCGGGCAGGACATCACAACGCAGGACAACCTGACCACGCTCGGTGAACTTGACGGCGTTCGCCGCGTAATTGAGCAAGGCCTGGCGCAGGCGGGTCGCGTCGGCCATCACCCAGGTCGGCAAGGCCGAACCCTCGGTGATGAGTTGCACGCCCTTCGCCGCGGCTTGCGGCGAGACCAACGCACTCACGTCGGCCAGCAACTGTGTCAGTGACACCTTGGCAGGCACCAAGGTCATCTTGCCAGCCTCGACCTGGGCCAGGTCGAGCACGTCGTTGATGATGTCCATCAGGTGGGCACTGGCATCGAGGATGATGCCCAGGCGCCGGGCCTGCAAGGGGCTGGGCCCTTCTTCGCGCATCAGCGACGCGAAGCCGATGATGGCGTTCATGG
>CAIQIL010000413.1 GCA_903871865.1 uncultured Burkholderiales bacterium | reverse complement strand
TCGCCCAGGCGCATGAAGTCGATGGCGCGGTCGAAATCGGCGGCCGTCAGGCCATCGAGTTGCGGCGCGATCAGCACGTCCTGCGGCCCCAGCAGGCGCAGGCTCAGCTGCACGTTCTGCTCGGTCAGGATGTTGATCATCTGCGACGTGACGCCGGTGATGGAGCCCAGGGTCTCTCGCCGCGACAAGGGTGTGCCGATGTTGACGGCGATGACGCGCTGGGCGCCCATGCTGCGGGCCACATCGACAGGCAGGTTGTTGACCAAGCCGCCATCGCCCAGGATGCGGCCATCGACCTCCAGCGGAGCGAACACGCCCGGCACCGACATGCTGCTGCGCAGCGCGGTGGCCAGATCGCCATCGGCCAGCACCACGGCCTGGCCGCTTTCCATGTCGGTGGCCACGGCGCGGAAGGGCGTGGGCAACTGGTCGAAATGCTTGACCTGGCCGGCCGCCAGGGTCAGGCGCCGCAGGTGGGACTCCAGCAAGCGGCTGGACACCGCGCCCAGCGGTGCCTTCACGCCATCGCCGCCGACCCCCACTTCGAGCACCGGCGAGACCTCGAAGTCCTGCTCCTTGCGGCGCTGGGAGAGGTCCTGGCGGTCCACCCGCACGGCGAACACCGAGCCCCAGTCCAGCCGCGCAACCTCGCGTTCGATGTCGGCCGCGTCCAGCCCGCTGGCGTACAGCCCACCGACGATGGCGCCCATGGAGGTGCCGGCAATGACGTCCACCGGGATGCGCTCGCGCTCCAGCACCTTGAGCACGCCCACGTGCGCCAGCCCGCGTGCGCCACCGCCCGACAGCACCAGGCCGACGCGCGGGCGGGCGACCGCTGCCGTGGTCGCCCCATTGGCCTGCGCCAAGGCCACGCCACTCAGGCAGGACAAGGCCAGGCAGAACCACAGGCGGGCAGGACGGAAGGCGGGCATGTGCATGGCGAAGATTGTGCCGTGTCAAACCGCAGCCGCCTCGCGCGGTCCGGGCGTCCGCAGGTTTGATCTGCATCAGCGCAAGCCAGGGAAAATCGGCGTCAGATGGCGGTGTGGCCCTGGCAAGACGGGGCCGAACCCACGGCAGAACCCACGCAAGAGGAGCCCGACATGCAAGCCTGGATTGACTTCTTCACCACCGACTATGGCGTTCTCAGCGGCGTGAGCATCGCCGCCATGCTGGCCGGCCTGGGCTATTTCGTCTGGTACGTGCTCAAGCACGTCAAGGAAGACACCGAGCGCCACGACCGCCTGCTGCGCGAAGCCGGCAAGCTCTGACGCCCTCCTTGGCTCGAGGGGGGCGCGCAAAGGCTGAGGCAGACCCTCATGCGCCCGCCACGGCAGGTGTGATTGAATTGCGTTCCAATTCAACCACCTCAAGGGGAGCAACGATGGTGAAGTCTTTCTTGGCCGGCGCCACGCTGGCCATGCTGGCGGCAGGTGCCTCGGCACAGGTCTATGTGGGCAGCAGCGTGGGCTGGGCCAAAATTGCGGAGTGCGATAGCGGCTACAAGTGCAATGAGGGCGGCGCTGGCTACCGCGTCTACATCGGCTACGACGACACCGCCAAAATCGCTGGCGAATTGGGCTACCTCAATTTTGGCTCGTCGAAGGCCGAAGGCGAGGGGGTGCGCGCCAAGGTCAAGGCCCATGCGCTCACCCTGGACCTGGCCTTCCGGACCCAACTGGCGACAGGCCTCAAGGGCGTGCTGCGCATCGGAACGGCTTACACGACGGCGCAGATCACCTCCAACGTCGCAAGCAAAGACGAAGACAGCACCCTGAACCCGCATCTGGGCCTGGGCCTGGAGTACGAGATTGCGCCCAACCTGCAAGCCATCGGTGCCTTTGACATGACGCGTGGCAGCACCGACAGCGGCAACAAAGGCAGCCTCTATCTCTTGTCGGCTGGCGTCCAATACCATTTCTGAGCCTGTTCATCCTGCCGAGCAAAGGGCCGCTGTGAAGCGGCCCTTTGTTTTTGCGCTCGTCCATGGGACCCCATCTGGCGGGCCACTGGGCACAGGCGTGGCGGGCGCCATCACCCGCCAATGACCCATCAGGGAATCATCCAGGTCAGCCAGTAGGCTTGCACACAGGTGATGACGCCCACCATGGCCGCGAACAGCAGGCTGTGCTTGAGCGTGAAGCGGAACAGGTCCGACTCCTTGCCCACCAGGCCGACCGCGGCACAGGCCACGGCGATCGACTGCGGTGAGATCATCTTGCCCGTCACGCCGCCCGTGGTGTTGGCCGCAACCAGCAGCGTGTCGGGCACACCGATCTGGTGCGCGGTCGTGGCCTGCAGCGAACAGAACAGCGCGTTCGACGAGGTGTCAGAGCCCGTCAGGAACACCCCCAGCCAACCCAGGAAGGGCGAGAAGAAGGGGAAGGCCATGCCCGTGCCGGCCAGCACCAGGGCCAGCGTGCTGGAGAGCCCCGAGTAGTTCGCCACAAAGGCAAAGGCCAGCACCATGCCGATCGACAGGATGGGGCGCTTGAGCTCGTTCAGCGTCTCCACGAAGGTGCTCACGCAATCGGCCGGCTTGAAGCGCAGCACCAAGGCCGTCAGCAGGGCCGAGATCAGGATGGCCGTGCCCGTGGCAGAGAAGAGGTCCAGCTTGTAGATGGCCTCGTAAGGCTTGGCCGCGGCCACGATGGGCGCCGACTTGATGACCAGGTTGTGCAGGTGCGGCACCTCGAACTTGAACACCCAGCTGGCCAGCACACCGCCCTTGTCGAAGAGCGCCTTGAACGGCTTGATGGACCACAACGTGACCACCACGGTCAGGATGATGAACGGCGACCAGGCCTTGAACACCTGTCCGGCGGTGTGGCCCAGCGCGCGCTGCGCAGGCGCGGTGAAGGACGAGCCCCGCGCAGCGCCCGCAACGCCCGCAGTACCGACGCCATCGGCCGCGGAGGCAAAACGGAAGCTCGCCTTCGGCTTCCAGTTCTTCAGGAACAGCGTCAGGCAGACCAGGCTGACCAGGGCGGAGGTGATGTCGGGCAGCTCGGGCCCGACGTAGTTGGCCGTGAAGAACTGCGTGACGGCAAAGCTGCCGCCAGCCACCAGGATGGCGGGCCAGGTGTCGCGGATGCCCTTGACGCCGTCCATCATCGCCACCAGCCAGAAGGGCACGATCATCGACAGCAGCGGCAGCTGGCGCCCCGTCATCTGGCCGATGGCCATGGGGTCGATGCCCGTGACTTTGCCCGCCACCAGGATGGGGATGCCCATGGCGCCAAAGGCCACCGGTGCCGTGTTGGCGATCAGGCACAGCCCGGCGGCGTACAGCGGGTTGAAGCCCAGGCCGACCAGCAGCGCCGAGGTGATGGCGACCGGCGCACCGAAGCCCGCCGCGCCTTCCAGGAAAGCGCCAAAGGCAAAGCCCACCAGCAGCATCTGCAGGCGCTGGTCGTCGGTGATGGACAGCACCGAGGCGCGGATGACGTCGAACTGCCCCGTCTTGACGGTGATCTTGTAGAGGAACACCGCGGTCACGATGATCCAGGCAATCGGCCACAGGCCGTAGACGAAACCGTAGCCTGCGGCCGCAAAGGCCATGTCGGCCGGCATGCCGTAGGCGAAGATGGCCACGGCCAGCGCGATGGCCACCGTGCAGGTGCCGGCCACGTGGCCTTTCATGCGCCACACGGCCAAGGCCATGAAGAAGAACACCACCGGCAGCACGGCCGCCAGCGAGGACAGCCAGAGGCTGCCCAGGGGTGTGTAGTTCTGGATCCAGGGTTGCATGTCGGTGTCTCCGGGCGTGGCCTCAACGGGCCTCTTGCAGGTTGGATGGCGCTGCCTCGGCGAGGCCGGCGCGGCGGATGGCATGGGGAGATCGGGCCACCGTGCAGTCATCGAGCAAGGCCTCGATGCTGGCGTAGTGCAGGCCGCTGTGCGTGCTCAGGCCGATCTGGCAGGTGCGGCTGGTCGAGACCCCGCCGTCACAGCCCTGTGGCAGGGCTTCTCGCAGGTGGCGCAGGCCATTGGCGTTCAGCGCTGGCACGGTGAAGCCCTTGCTGCCGGCAAAGCCGCAGCAGGCGATGTCAGGCACATGGAGTTCGATGGCACAGGCCCGCGCCAGCGCGAGCAGGTCGCCGCGCTGCCCGGCTTTGCTGGTGGCGCACGGCACGTGCACGGCCAGGCGCGCGAGTTGCTTGATCACTTTCAGACGCGGCAGCACACGTTCCGCGAGGAAGCGCGTGGCATCGAACAGCTTCAGGCGGGCATCGAGCTGGCCGGCCTTCTGCGCCTCGATCAGGCGCAGGGAGCATGGCGCGTTGTCCAGGTAAACGGGCCAGGCGCCATCCCGGCTGGCTTGCAGCAGGGCCGCGTTGGTGCGTTGCAAGGCGCTGTCGGCCGCACCCGAGGCATTGACCGAATCAAAGGGCTGGCCACAGCACAGGCTGGACAGGTTCGGCGGGTACACCGGCGTGAGGCCTGCCTTGGCGAGCAGGCTGAAGGTGTGCTGCGCCAGGTTGTCGCCTCCCTGCGGGCTTTCGGCGAAGCAGCGGTTGACGCAGCTGACGAAGTACACGACTTCGTTGAGCTGGCCCCCAGCAGTTGCAGCAGCGCGCGTCGGCAGGGATGGCAGCGCGGCCGCCGGACCCGGCGTGGCAGCAGGCACCACCGGCACAACGGGGATGACCTTGTGAGCCATCTCGTTGAGCCGGTGGGTCGAGCGTGAACCGATCATCCGTTGGGCCATTTGCAAGGCGCCCAGGCCGGCGCGGGCGGTGCCGATCACCGCGCCCATGTGGCGCTCGATGCGATCGGCCGCGGCCTCGTGTTCGCTGGGGCCTTTGAGCTGCTTCATCAAGGCGCCCGTGTTGATGCCGACCGGGCAGCGCGTGGCGCACATGCCGGTGGCCGCGCAGGTGTCGATGCCCGCCCAGCCGTACTCGGCCTCCAGCTCGGCCAGCAGCTGGACCTCCTGGCTGCTGGGGGTGGGTTCCCGGCGCAGTTGCTGGATGCGACGCCACAGCACGATGCGCTGGCGCGGCGTCAGCGACAGGCCATTGGATGGGCAGGCCGGCTCGCAGAAACCGCATTCGATGCAGGTGTCCACGAGGGGGTCGGCCGCGGGCAGGCGCTTGAGGTGGCGCAGGTGGATGTCCGACTGCGCGCTGATGATGACGTCCGGGTTGAGCAGGCCGGCCGGGTCGAACAGGCGCTTGATGTCGCGCATCAGCGCGTAGCCATCGTCGCCCCACTCCAGCGCCACGTAGGGCGCCACGTTGCGGCCCGTGCCGTGCTCGGCCTTGAGCGAGCCGCCGAAGTCCACCGCCACCAGCTGGCTGACGGCGTCCATGAAGTCGCTGTAGCGGCGCACCTCGGCATCGCTGTCAAAGGCGGGCGTGAAGACGAAGTGCAGGTTGCCATCCAGCGCATGGCCGAACACCAGGGCCTCGTCGTAATGGAAGCGATCGAACAGCTCGGTCAGGCCGCGCACGCCCTCGGCCAGGCGCTCGACGGCGAAGGCCACGTCCTCGATCACGCAGGTGCTGCCCACCGGGCGCACGGCGCCCACGGCCGGGAACAGGCCCTTGCGCAGCGCCCAGTAGGTGTCGCAGACCTTGGGGTCGGTGGCAAAGCCGCTGTGGGCCGCCGGCTCGCAGGACCGCACCAGAGCGTCCACCGCGTCGGCGTGCTCGCGCAGCTGTGCGGCGTCGCCCGCCTGCACCTCGATGAGCAGCGCGGCCGCATCCCCCGGCAGCACGCCGTACATGAAGTCCGGCATGCCCGGCTTGCCCTGCACGGCAGCGATGCTGCGGCGGTCCACCAGCTCCACCGCCGCCACCCGGCCCTGCGCCTTGAGCGCCGTGACGGCGCGGCAGCAGGCGTCCAGCGTGTCGAACAGCACCAGCGCCGAGGCCTTGTGCGCCAGGTCGGGCACGGTGTCGTAGGTGATGCCGGCGATGAAGCCCAGCGTGCCCTCCGAGCCAATCATGAGGTGCACCAGCATGTCCAGCGGATCGTCGAAATCCACCAGCGCATTGATGCCGTAGCCGGTCGTGTTCTTGAGGCGGTACTTGTGGCGGATGCGGGCCAGCAGGTCCGCGTTGTCGTGCACGCGCTGCGACAGGGCCTGCAGGCCGTCCAGCAGGCCGGCATGGCTGGTGCGGAAGGCCGCGACGCTGTCGGGCTCGCTGGTGTCGAGCACGGTGCCATCGGCCAGCATCACCCGCAGGTCAGACAGCGTGTGGTAACTGTTCTGGGCCGTGCCGCAGCACATGCCCGAGCTGTTGTTGGCCGCCATGCCGCCGATGCGGGCCGTCGCGATGGAGGCCGGGTCCGGCCCGATCTTGCGACCGTAGGGGCGCAACGTGTCGTTCGCGCGCTGGCCAATGACGCCCGGTTGCAGGCGGATGCGCAAGCCCTCGTCCAGCACCTCTTGCTTCGTCCAACCCTCGTTGACCAGCACCAGCACCGAGTCGCTCACCGCCTGGCCAGACAGGCTGGTGCCGGCGGCGCGCAGCGTCACGGGCACCTGGTGCACATGGGCCAGCTTCAGCAAGGCCGCCACCTCGGCTTCGCTGCGCGCCAGCACCACGACCTGGGGCACCAGGCGGTAGAAGCTGGCGTCCGTGCCGTAGGCCAGCGTGCGCAGGGGGTCGGTCAACAGCCGCTGCGCCGGGAGGTGGCGGGACAGGTCGGCCAGGAATGCTTGGATGGACGGCGTCATGGGTGCAGGAGAAAACAGCCACACCATGCACACCGATCTCCGGAGCGCCCATCATGGACAATTGGTCAAACCAATTGCATGCGTGACAGGACGCGACTTTAGAGATTCACTCCCAGCGTTAACCTAGGGAAATCCCTTTTCATAGAAAAATTGTTCACTGGTCAGACCACTTCTGAGGCATGGCATGATCACACCATGTCAGACACCTCTCCCAAGTCGCCCGCACGCCTGAACGTGCCGCGCCTGTCCGACGCCATCGTTCGGCAGATCGAATCCATGATCCTGGAAGGCAGCCTGAAGGCGGGCGACGCCCTGCCCCCTGAGCGCGCCCTGGCCGAGCAGTTCGGTGTGTCGCGCCCGTCCTTGCGCGAAGCCATCCAGAAACTCGCGGCGCGCGGCCTGCTGACCAGCCGCCAGGGCGGCGGCACTTACGTGTCAGACCAGCTGGAGGCCAGCTTCTCCACGCCCTGGCAGAGCATGGTGGCCAGCCACCCCGAGCTGCGGCGCGACGTGCTGGAGTTCCGCCGCCTGCTGGAGGGCAACTCCGCGCGCATGGCCGCCGAACGCGCCACCGAAGCCGATCTGAGGCGCCTGGGGGATGTGGTCGAGCGCCTGAAAAGTGCGCATGCCGCGCGCGACCTCAACGCGGTGTCCAAGGCCGACACGGCCCTGCACCAGGCGATTGCCGATGCCGCCCACAACGCCATGTTCAGCCACGTGCTGGCCAGCCTGTTCAGCATGATGCGCACCCACGTGCACGACAACATCGCCAACCTGTTCTCGCAAGGCACGGTGTCGAGCGAACTGCTGGCGCAGCACATCGCCATCTGGGAGCGCATCGAAGCCCGCGACGGTCCGGGCGCCCAGGCAGCGGCCGAGGCCCACATCGACTTCATCGAACGCACGCTGATCCGCATGCGCGACGAAAGCGAACGCGCAGCCCGTGCGGCGCGCCGGGAAGGCGTGGGCGGCGCCCTGCCC
>CAIQIL010000412.1 GCA_903871865.1 uncultured Burkholderiales bacterium | reverse complement strand
TTCCAGGAGGATGAACTTGACCTTGTTGTGGTAGTTGGACAGCGAGAAACCGCAGAGCTTGATCATGGGGAGCGTCTCCATTCGAGGCCGGGCTTGGCGCCCGAAGCTTAGCGCCTCACAGGCCCAGTTGTCGCAGGCGCTGGGCGTGCGCCACGAACAAGGTCACCGGATCGACCTCGCTGGCGTGCAGGCCGGGCAGCTGGTTGACGATCTGGAAGTGGTTGAGCGGGTAGTCGTCGCGGATGACCTCGCCCAGGTGGCTGGCGCAACGCCCCACCAGGCCGTCGCCGGCCTCCCGCTGGAACGCCAGGCCCGTGAGCGACATGACGTAGTCCGGCAGGTTGAGCGCGTGGTGGAAGGTGCCCACGCCGCCCCAGGAAAAATAGCGCACGCCCTGCACCTCGGCCGCGCCCTGGCCACAAGGCTGGGCGGGCACGCCGGCGGGGAAGCGGCGGTTGAAATCGGCCGTGCCGCGGCTGTCCAGCGAGGCCAGCGCCGCCGGCACATCCTGCACGAAGGTGGCACCCGAGGCCCAGTTCACGAAGCGCCCGGCCCCCCGGCCCAGCGCCAGGATGGCCGAGGCCGCCCAGGTGTCGCGCTGCACCTGCCCGTCCATCCAGTCGGCGAACTCGGAGCCCATCACAGGCGTGGCCACCACCGTGACCGAGGCCACCAGGTCGGGCCGACGCGCCGCCACGTAGCGGATGGCATGGCCGCCCTGGCTGTGGCCGATGAGGTTCACCTTGGCCGCACCGGTGCGCGCCACGATGTCCTGCACCTGCGCCAGCAACTGCTCGCCCCGCACCTCGGACGACTGGAAGGCCGCCACGCGGGTCACGAACACGCTGGCCCCATGCGCCTGCAAGGCCTCGACGATGCCCGGCCAGTAGGTCAGCGGCCCCATGTGGTCAAAGCCCATCATGCCGTGGGCCAGGACGATGGGGTGGGTGGTGCGGGCGTCTTCGTCCAGGGGCTGGGTCAGCGCACCGGGCAGGGGCAGCGGCTTGAGCGTCAACCACCACCAAGCCATGGCCAGCAAGGCCACGGCCCACAACATGCCCAGCCCACGAACCGCCCACAGGGCCACACGACGCAAGGACACCATCATCTTCACCCATTGAACGCGATGCATCATGGCGATGGCATCAAAAAAGCCGACCAGGAAATCCCGGCCGGCCTGTGCGCGCGTCACCCAGGGTGCGCGCAGCCAGAACTCAAGGCATCAAGCCACCACTTGGGCCAGCTTGCCGCTGGCGTACAGGGCGGCGATGTCGACCATGGTGATCGCCTTGATCTTGCCGGCCTGGCCTTCGCAGCCGAACTCGATGTAGCGCTGCTTGCAGACCTGCTTGGCGGCTTCGCGGGCGGGCTTGAGCCACTCGCGGGCGTCGAACTTGTCGGGGTTCTCGAACAGGAACTTGCGCACGGCACCGGTCATGGCCAGGCGGATGTCGGTGTCGATGTTGATCTTGCGCACGCCGTGCTTGATGGCTTCCTGGATTTCCTCGACGGGTACGCCGTAGGTTTCCTTCATCTTGCCGCCGTACTGGTTGATGATGGCCAGCAGCTCGGCGGGCACCGAGGAGGAGCCGTGCATCACCAAGTGGGTGTTGGGGATGCGCTTGTGGATTTCCTTGACGCGGCTGATGGCCAGGATGTCGCCCGTGGGCTTGCGCGAGAACTTGTACGCGCCGTGGCTGGTGCCGATGGCGATGGCCAGGGCGTCCAGCTGGGTTTCGCGCACGAACACGGCGGCTTCTTCCGGGTCGGTCAGCATCTGGCTGTGGTCCAGCTTGCCCTCGGCGCCGATGCCGTCTTCTTCGCCGGCTTCACCGGTTTCCAGGTTGCCCAGGCAGCCCAGTTCGCCCTCGACGGTCACGCCGACCTTGTGGGCCATGTCCACGACCTTGCGGGTCACTTCGACGTTGTAGGCAAAGTCAGCCGGCGTCTTGCCGTCTTCTTTCAGCGAGCCATCCATCATCAC
>CAIQIL010000411.1 GCA_903871865.1 uncultured Burkholderiales bacterium | reverse complement strand
GGATGCCCAGGCGCGAGGCCACCTCTTGCGTCAGTGCCTCGGCCAACAGGCGCAGCTTGAGCACGCTGCTGGACGGATCGAACGGGTAGAGCCTTTCAGCGGTGGCGCCCAAGTCTGCCAACAGGGGCGAATACACGGCCAAAAAGCTGAAATTGCTCATTCTCAAGACCCCGATTTTTGTGACGGATTCTAGCGGCGGGGCGTGCAGCGCGTGACATGGGGCCCATGAGCTGGGGGCCTCGTGAGGTCAGGGCTGATCGACTGTAAGTATTTAGGCATTGTCTGACTCTACAGAGGCGCCCGATCAGCCACGACGAGTCAGTTCGAATGACCGCCCCTGGAGGGCGTGGCCCCTGAAGGCGACTCATCACTCGGCTCACACCGTGTCTTGGCGCGGTCCGCCAATGCGGAGCGACCCTTCAGGCGGCCCCTTGCTCCAGCATCTGGCTCAAGCTGAAGAGATAAAAGTGGTTGATACACGAAGCACGAGCAGCACCAGCCGGCTGCGCCTTCAACTCTTTCTCAACGCGCCACATGAACCAATCCGTCTCTGTTGATGTCTCACCCCTCGAGTCCCGCTGCAAGCACTGGGCAAAACTCATTCGAGCAGGCCAGCACCTGCCCATGCCATCCTCCGTCACGGGCGCCGGCGACATCCCAGGCCCGTACATCTTGGACGGAGATGAAGAGTTGCTGCCGGGTGACTTCTTGTTCGAAGGTGAGTCTGTCCACCACCGTCGCGTCGATCGGGGGTGGTGGTACTGTCTCCGCTTTGTCAATGGGGAAGGCAAATTGGTTACTTTGGTGAGCGGCTTCGGTGAACAAAAAGCTCAGCTCAAAGCTCAAGGGATGTCGCCTGATTTGCTCAAGGGAAGCGGCGACATCGCCGCGATGGTGCGCATTGCGCATGGCGTCCGCCTCGGGATGACCGTCACCGCTTGAGCGGTACAGCCTCGAAATCAACCTTGGGCTTCAAAGACTGTGACGGTGACTGCATCCAAGGGCTGTGCAGCATTGAACGAGCATCTCGGACCTGTTTCCAGCGAGCGCCGCAGCCACTGTCCGTTCTTTGGGTCCCAAGGATTCATGACAAAGCACCCGAGGCTGAGCTACGCGCGCGCTACTGCTACTTGGCTCCAGGAGGTCGTGTACGCAGGCGTCCGCCGTTCCTGCTTCATCGCCCACTCCTTGACGCTGCGCTCTGCGCCAGTGCTGGCGACATGCACTGTGCTGCGGCCGAACCGCTCGTTGATCATGTCCACCGCGCTCATCAAGCGCTCGCGACCTTCCGAGCACACACCGACGCCCGGTTCGTTAAAGACCAACTCCGCTTGGTGCTGGTTGTTGGGGATCAGGTCCAGCAGCATGACCCCAGCCTTCGCGAACTGGAACCCCGGTTTGTAGATGTGTTGCAAGCCCTGCACTGCTGCCGCCGTCAGCTCTGAGGTGTTGGCCGTAGGTCGTACCAGGGGCACCACGATGCTTCGGTTGTACTGAGGCGTATCTCTGAACGGAGACGTCCGCACGAACACCAGCACCTCGCTGGCCAGGCTGCTCTGCTTGCGCAGCTTGAACGCCGCCCTCGACGCAAACTCGCTGACCGCTTCGATCAGCGGCAACTCATCGGTCACGGCCTGACCAAAGCTGCGTGTGCAGGCGATCTGCTGCTTGGCCGACGGCGCATCATCCAAGCCGATGCAGGGCTGCCCTTGCAGCTCGCGCACCGTTCGCTCCAACACCACGCTCCAGTTGGCCCTCACCGTGCTGGCGCTGAGTTGCCGCAGGTCGAGCACGCTGTGGATGCCCGCGGCCTTCAGCTGTTTGCCGATGCGCGGCCCCACGCCCCAGACCTCGCCGACATCCGTGGCCGCCAGGACTGCATCCAGGTCCGAGGTCGGCAACGCAGCCAGGTTGCACACCTGGGCCAAGTCGGGTGGGTAGCTGCCTGGCTTGCGTTCTGCCGTTTTTGCGATGTGGTTGGCCAGCTTGGCCAGGGTCTTGGTCGGTGCGATCCCAATGCCGCAAGGCAAACCCACCCACTGGTTGATGCGCGCCCGGATTTTGCGCGCACGCTCCGTCAAGTCGCCCCTCACACCGTCCAGGCCAATGAATGACTCATCAATGCTGTAGACCTCCTGCGTGGGCCCAAGGCCTGCGGCCAGGCTCATCATTCTGTCGCTCATGTCACCGTACAAGGTGAAGTTGGCAGAAAGTGCAACGAGACCCGCCTCGTCTTCTAGGTGCTTGATCTGGAACCAGGGTGCACCCATCTTGATGCCAAGCTCCTTGGCCTCGTTGGAGCGAGCGATGGCACAGCCGTCGTTGTTCGAGAGCACGACCACCGCGCGGCCTTGCAGGCTGGGCCTGAAGACCCGTTCGCAACTCACGTAGAAATTGTTGCCGTCCACCAATGCGTACACAAGCCCCTCCTGTACTGCCCTGGAAGTCAGTAGACGAAGCGCTTGATCGAGCTTGTCACGACGCCCCACACCTCCAGCGTTTGCCCCTCTTTGGGCAGGATCTCCGGAAAGGTCACGTTGGCAGGCTTGAGCTTGACGCGGCCTGCGCGCATGTGGAGGTACTTCACCGTGAACTCACCGTCCACCACCGCCACCACGATGTGCCCATGGCGAGGCTTGATGGCCTTGTCCACCACCAGCATGTCGCCGTCGAAGATGCCAGCATCGCGCATTGACTCGCCGCTGACACGCAGCAGGAAGGTGGCTTGAGGATGGGTGACCAGGACCTCGGTCAGGTCGATGCGCTTGACGGCGAAGTCTTCCGCAGGCGAGGGGAACCCCGCCTGCACCCGGTCGCCCGCCAGGGGCAGCAGCGCCTCTGCGTCGGAGAGCAGCACCGGTTGATCAAATGCATTTGTACTGTACATTCATACAGTATATGAACTTGCAACCTACCTTGTCGAGTCCCTGATGGGCTCGTAAGCTCGCGCCATGTGCGCTCATTTCGAAGGGGTCGTGGACCCCACCCGTCTCCGCGAGTACTTCTGTGCGACCGTGCCTGCGACGACTCCAATCGGGCACGCGCTGAGCCCCAGGGCAGACCTGTGGCCGGGCTACATGGGCTTGTTCATCCGCACCCCTGCCGAGGCTGACAGCGGCGACGAGGCAGTCCCAGAGCGTGAGGCCGTGCCCGGCGTGTTCGGGCTGGTGCCTCACTGGGCCAGTGACCTCAAGCTGGCTCGCAACACCTACAACGCCCGCACAGAGACGGTGGCCAGCAAGCCCAGCTTCCGGGACGCGTGGCGCCAGACCCGCCACTGCATCATCCCAGCCGATGCGATCTACGAGCCTGACTGGCGGAGCGGCAAGCCCGTCCCGACCCGCATCGCCCGAGCCGATGGCCACCCCCTGGGCATCGCCGGACTGTGGGATCGCTGGAAGCAGGCAGATGGCACGGTGGTGCACAGCTTCACCATGTTGACCATCAATGCGGACACGCATGAGCTGATGAACCACTTCCACCAGCCGACCGATGAAAAGCGCATGGTGGTTATCCTGCCCGAGGCGGCCTACGCAGACTGGCTGGCAGCACCGCTGCAACGCAGCATGGACTTCATGCACCCGTACCCAGCGGAACGCTTGGTGGCCAGCGCTGCTCCTTCCACGTCGACGCGAAGCGAAAAGCCAAAGGTCAAGGCCGAACCTCGTCGGCGTCCCGCAGATGATGCGCAGGGATCCTTGTTGTGAGCCTGAAGCCAACACGCGCGCATCTGACGCGCCTGATGAAGATCTGGCGCTCTGCCGGTTGGCCGAGCCGTGACCCGATCGACATCGACTTGCTGGCGGCAGGCTGGGTCAGCCTGGTGGGTGACCACCCTGCACAGGAGTGTCTGAGATTGACCGATGCGGGCATCGCCGTCCTGGCGCAAAGTCGCCAAGCCCAGCGCCGGGCGGAGAGCGACCACGACAAGCTAGCACTGCGCATGGCGGACCTGCTGATGGCCTCTGGACGTCTGGTGTGGCGTGAGCTGCCCCTGCGCGCCAAGGTCGAGGCAGACGCACCAGCGCATGAAAGCAAGCCTGCCGCGATCCCCGGGGAACTGAGCAAGCTGTGGGCTGACCTACCGCTTGAGGCGGACGGCAACGACTGCGAAATTGGCGAAGCGCAAGAGACCATCCGGGCCCACCGATGGCGCATGGCCCGCCCAGACCTGTTCTCTGTGCGCCGAACCAGTAACCCTGCTTACCTGCAACCTATGGTTCATGAAGTCAAGGTCAGCCGCGCTGACTTGCTGTCCGACCTGCGTCACGCGGCCAAGCGCGCCTCGTACCAGTGGCTGTGCAGCGAGTGTCACTACGTCTTTCCGCATGGCTTAGCAGCACCCCAGGAGCTGCCCGAGGAGCTGGGGGTTTGGGTGATCCATGGCGACATCGAAACCGGTCAGCTCGAAATGCTGCGGCCCGCACGGCATGCGCCGTGCACTATCCCCTTCGACGCGTGGATGGCCATGGCCAACTCCAGCCCCGTTCGAACAGCCTTGTTGCAGGCGCAGGCAGAGCTGACGCATGTAGACAGCCGTTGACCTCGGCGTCATAGGACGGCCATGATCGCCCTAACTGCTGACGAATGAATGTGCGGCCACCAGGGCCGCACTCGTCACGCGGAGCAATGCAATCAGAGCAGGGGGTTCGGGTGTCCGCGCCAGACTTGTTCGCAAGCATCGACCAAGACTGCGTTTTCCAGCGGCGACAAGGTCATCAAGCGTTCGATCAGGATACGCAGCGGGCTGTCGGTATCCAAGTCGTTCAATTCATCGACCCCGTTGTCGTCAGCCACCTGGCCCGCCAGAGACCGACTGGGCTCCCAACTCCAGACCGGTGAGCATTCCGAGTTGAGCAAAAGGGAGAAGTCAGCAGGTGAGAAGCGGCCTTTCATGTCTGCGGTCGCGTTGTCCAACAGAGCGAAGTAACGTGCACCTGCTTGTGCCATCGGAACCTCGCACGGGATGCCCTGGCCGTCATTCGTGCGTTTTTTCAGGGCGTTCATGACCCAATAAGTCATGTCGTCGTCATTGAGGGTGAGGTAAGACATCGCCTCATCGGCGGAGTTCATCAGCGCGCAGACAGAACCAGAGTTGAACGTGTTGGCGGGGTTGTTTTGAGCGTTGGTCATGATGGAGTCTTTCAAGAAAGGTTTGAGGGATCGTTGTGATGGCCCGAACCTAGATCAGGCCCATCCTTTCGCGTTAGCTGACATGGCGAAGCGTTGTCAGCTGGTACGTCTAGATCGCGTTTTTATTTCCTCAAACGATTCGAAAGGGATGACTTCCCCCTCCCTGGTCAGATCATTCCTCTTCATGGTTCCGGTGGGCAATTTTGGACAGTAGTAGGCATTGCGCCCTCGGGGCGCCCAAAGATAAAGGGAGTGGAGGCTATGCGTGGGCCGCCACGTTGGCCGGTGATCTGAATGCGAAGGACTTGCTGCCGTCCGCCTCACTCCGGGATC
>CAIQIL010000410.1 GCA_903871865.1 uncultured Burkholderiales bacterium | reverse complement strand
TGCATGAACACCATCTTCCAGTTCGGCACCGAAGCACAGAAGAACACCTACATGCCCCCGCTGGTCAGCGGCGAATGGGCCGGCACCATGTGCCTGACCGAGCCCCAGTGCGGCACCGACCTGGCCCAAGTCAAGACCAAGGCCGAACCGCAGGCGGACGGGACCTACAAGCTCACCGGTACCAAGATCTTCATCTCGTCGGGCGAACACGACCTCACCGAGAACATCATCCACATCGTGCTGGCCCGCCTGCCCGACGCTCCCAAGGGCACCCGTGGCATCTCGCTGTTCATCGTGCCCAAGTTCATCGTGAATGCCGATGGCAGCCTGGGTGAACGCAACACCGTGAAGGCTGGTGCGCTGGAGCACAAGATGGGCATCCGCGCATCGGCCACCTGCGTGATGAACTTTGATGCCGCCACCGGCTACATGATCAGCGAGCCCAACAAGGGCCTGGAAGCCATGTTCACCTTCATGAACACCGCCCGCATCGGCACCGCCGTGCAAGGCCTGGCCCACGCCGAGCTGTCCTACCAAGGCTCCCTGCCCTACGCCCTGGAGCGCCGCTCCATGCGCGCCCTGTCGGGCAAGAAGGACGCCGACCACCCCAACGACGCCCTGATCTGGCACGCCGACGTGCGCCGCATGCTGCTCACGCAACGTGCCGTGGCCGAAGGCGCCCGCGCCATGATCTACCACTCGGCCAAGATCGC
Organism: uncultured Burkholderiales bacterium; assembly: GCA_903871865.1. Taxonomy (GTDB): domain Bacteria; phylum Pseudomonadota; class Gammaproteobacteria; order Burkholderiales; family Burkholderiaceae_C; genus Aquabacterium. The sequence continues at coordinate 2,555 of CAIQIL010000410.1, read as the reverse complement.
CGACAACATGGTGGCCTGCGTCTCCAAGGGCGACAAGGCCGGCTACGAGGCCTTCGACAACGAACTGGGTTTCTACACCCCCATCCTCAAGGGCTTCATCACCGAGATGGGCCTGGAGTGCGCCAACCTGGGCATGCAGGTCTTCGGTGGCCACGGCTACATCAAGGAGCACGGCATGGAGCAGATCGCCCGTGACGCGCGCATCTCCACGCTGTACGAAGGCACCACCGGCATCCAGGCCCTCGACCTGCTGGGCCGCAAGGTGCTGCTGCAAACCCGCGGCAAGTGCATCAAGACCTTCACCAACGACATGATCGCCCAGGCCAAGCCGCACTTGCTGGACGGCGGCCCCATCGGCAAGATGGCCCGCACCGCCTACAAGCGCGCCTGGCAGTGGAAGATGCTGACGCTGCGCATCATGCTGCGTGCTGCCAAGGACCGCGATGTGGTCAGCGCCGCCTGCTACGACTACCTGATGTACTCGGGCTTCGTCATGATGGGTCACTTCTGGCTCAAGCAGGCCATCGTGGCCAACGAGAAGCTGGCCAAGGGTGGCAAGGACTCCGCCGAGTTCTACAAGGCCAAGCTGCAGACCGCCGAGTTCTACTTCGAGCGCCTGCTGCCCCGCGCCGACGGCCACAAGAAGTCCATGCTCTCCCCGACCAGCGCCATCATGCAGATGGACAACGCGCACTTCAGCTTCAACTGACGATGGGGCCGACGCTGCACGCCGGTGTGCAGGCGTCGGTTGTGTGTCGGTTGTGTGTCGGTTGTGCGTCGGTAACGCCCATGCAAAAGGCTCCCCACGGGGAGCCTTTTGCGTTGCACGCGCGGTGGGCGGTGCGAAGGGTTGCGCGAAGGTCGGTGCGAGGTTCAGTGCGCCCAATGTCGCTTCATGAACTCGGCCTGGCGCGACAGCGCCTGCACCGAGCTGGGCAGCATGCTGGCGTGCGCCTGGAAGACGTGCCAGCGCTTCATGTAGATCTCCAGCTCGGCGACCCGGCCCGCGGCGGTGGCGTTCTCGACCACCCACACGGCGTTGTCGTAGAGCACCTCGTCGTCGCCCACCTGCGTGAGCGAGGGCGGCAGCTGGGACAGGTCCTGCGCCATCGGGTTGGCCAGCGGGTGGTCGGTGGGCACCTTCATGGCGCGCTCGACGTCATCGGCCCAGGCCATGCGGATCATCGGGTCGCGCGACTGGCGCTCGAAACCGGTGGAGTTCGGCAGCGGGTGCAGGCTCAGCGCGGGCGACATCATCACCAGCGAAGCGGGCGCGGGCAGGCCTTGCTGCATCGCGGCGATGGCCGTCATGAAGGTCAGGTTGCCGCCGGCCGAGTCCCCGGCGATGCTGATGCGGTCGGCCGTGTAGCCTTCCTGCAGCAACTGCTTGTAGCACTGCACGCAGTCGTCGAGCTGCGCCGGGAAGGGCGACTCGGGCGCCAGGCGGTAGTGCGGCACCAGCACCTGGGCACCGGTCAGCGCCGACAGGGCACGGGTGATGCTGCGGTGGGTGCGCGGGCTGCCGGCCACGAAAGCGCCACCGTGCAGGTACAGGATGGCATGGCGCGGCTGGCCCGTGGCCGCCGTGGGCACGACGCGGTCCACCTCGATGTGGGCCACGCGTGCCACGCTGACGCGGGCGCGGGCGTCTTGCGGCATCAGGGAGGAGCCCAGCGCCAGCGACATGCGCTGCACCGCGAAGGGCCAGGGCGGTCCCAGGAAAGGCTTGAGCGTGACCTTCAGCGCCACGCGCATGATGGCCGCCACGATGGACTCCTGCAGCCCGGCAGGCGGCTGGTAGCGGCGGATGACGGGCTGCTTCGCGGCAGCGGCCGGAGCCTTTTGAACGGCGGACATGGGCATCTCCTCAGGGGACTGCAAAGCGGAGCGTGGACGCAGGCCTGGCCGGGCTCAGCCCAGCATGCCCTTCTTGGCGAACAGGGTGATCAGCGGCTGGTACCAGGAGCCCAGCACGCGCACGAGCTTGTCGAGGAACTTGGCGTCCAGGCCGACCAGCACGCGGCGCTTGTTGCCTTCCACAGCGGCCAGGATGGTGCGCGCAGCGCTCTCGGCCGAGGTCGCGTTGAGCAGCTTGTCGAACTTGGCACGGGCCTCTTCGGTCTTGCCGCCGGTGGCCTTGTGCATGCTCTCGTCCATCTTCGCGTCTTTGGCGATGTTGGTGCGGATGCCGCCCGGGTGCACGCAGGTCGCGCTCACACCGCAGTTGGCCATGTCGAGCTCCTGGCGCAGCGCTTCGGTGAAGCCGCGCACCGCGAACTTGCTGGCGTTGTAGGTGCCTTGCGTGGGCACGGACAGCAAGCCAAACAGGCTGGAGGTGTTGATGACATGGCCTTCGCCAGCCTTCTTCAGGTGCGGCAGGAAGGCCTGGGTGCCCCAGACCACGCCCCAGAAATTGATGCCCATGATCCACTCGAAGTCCGAGGGCTTGACGGTTTCCACGAAGGCACCGAGGGCCACGCCGGCGTTGTTGAAGATCAGGTTGACCTTGCCGTGGTCGCGGGCGGTCTGGTCGGCCCAGGCCACCATGGCCTCGC
>CAIQIL010000409.1 GCA_903871865.1 uncultured Burkholderiales bacterium | reverse complement strand
GTTCTTGCGCAGCGCCTTGATGTTCTCGCGGGCGATGATGTTGCCGCCGATGGCCGCCTGGATGGCCACGTCGTACATCTGGCGCGGGATGTGCTCGCGCATCTTGGCCGCCACACCGCGACCGCGGTACGCGCTCTGTGCACGGTGCACGATCAGGGACAAGGCGTCCACCCGGTCACCGTTGATCAGGATGTCCACCTTCACCACGTCGGAGGCGCGGTACTCCTTGAACTCGTAGTCCATGGAGGCATAACCGCGCGACACGGATTTGAGCTTGTCGAAGAAGTCCAGCACGATCTCGGCCAGCGGCATCTCGTAGGTCAGCATGACCTGGCGGCCGTGGTAGGCCATGTTCATCTGCACGCCGCGCTTGAGGTTGGCCAGCGTCATCACTGGGCCGACATAGTCTTGCGGCATGAACAGGTGCACGGTGACGATGGGCTCGCGGATTTCGTGGATGCGCGCCACTTCCGGCATCTTCGAGGGGTTCTCCACCTCGATGACCTCGCCACCGTTCAGCTCCACCTCGTAGACCACGCTGGGCGCGGTGGTGATGAGGTCCTGGTCGAACTCGCGCTCCAGGCGCTCCTGCACGATCTCCATGTGCAGCAGGCCCAGGAAGCCGCAGCGGAAGCCGAAGCCCAGCGCCTGCGACACCTCGGGCTCGTAGCGCAACGAGCTGTCGTTGAGCTTGAGCTTTTCCAGCGCGTCGCGCAGCTGCTCGTACTCGCTGGCTTCGGTCGGGTAGAGGCCCGCGAACACCTGCGGCTGGATTTCCTTGAAACCCGGCAGCGCCTCGGTCGCGGGGCCCGCGTTGTTGGGCAGCTTCTTTTCCAGCGTGACCGTGTCACCGACCTTGGCCGCCGCCAGTTCCTTGATGCCCGCGATGATGAAACCCACCTCGCCGGCACGCAGTTCTTCGCGCGGCGTGGACTTGGGCGTGAACACCCCCAGGTGCTCGGCCGGGTACACCGTGTTGGTGGCCATCATGCGGATGCGCTCGCCGCGCTTGAGCACGCCGTCCACCACGCGCACCAGCATCACCACGCCGACGTAGTTGTCGAACCAGGCGTCGATGATCATGGCGCGCAGCGGGCCGTCCGGGTCGCCCTTCGGGGGCGGCATGCGGGCCACCACGGCTTCGAGGATCTCGTCGATGCCCATGCCCGTCTTGGCCGAGCACGGGATGCCATCGGACGCGTCGATGCCGATCACGTCTTCGATTTCGGCTTTGGCGCGGTCCGGGTCGGCAGATGGCAAGTCCATCTTGTTGAGCACGGCCACGACTTCGACACCCAGGTCGAGCGCGGTGTAGCAGTTCGCCACGGTCTGGGCTTCGACACCTTGCGAGGCGTCCACCACCAACAGCGCGCCCTCGCAGGCCGACAGCGAGCGGCTGACTTCGTAAGAGAAGTCCACGTGGCCGGGCGTGTCGATCAGATTGAGGTTGTAGACCTGGCCGTCCTTGGCCTTGTAGCTCAGGGCGGCAGTCTGCGCCTTGATGGTGATGCCGCGCTCTTTCTCGATGTCCATCGAGTCCAGCACCTG
>CAIQIL010000408.1 GCA_903871865.1 uncultured Burkholderiales bacterium | reverse complement strand
CACGCCGTCGAAGTGCATGTCGTCCAGAATCAGGCTGAGGGTGTCCATGTTGCCGAAGCTTGCCATGGATGCAAGTGCCGCACACTGGGCAGAAGTCCGGATCGCCAAAGCGATCCGCCATCGTGCACGCCAGTTTGCGCCAGGGAGGGTTTGTCCTGCCCCCCGGTCGGCGCATCGCACAAGTCCTGCGGCCGCTGGCGGCTTCCGCTGAGGGCCCGGTTTGCCGACACTGGGGCCATCGAGCAAGGAGTTCCCCATGTCCCAAGCCACCTTTCACCCGACGCCTGCCGCGCACTGGGCCGACCCCAAGCGCTACCTGTGGCTGCTGGGGCCCGCCATCCCTGTCATTGGCGGCGCCATGCTCGCCATCTACTGGCAGACCCAGGCCGCTTGGAGCCTGTGGTTCGCCGTGGCCCTGGTCCACATCATCCTGCCGGTGCTGGACTTCGTCTTCGGTGAAGACGCGGCCAACCCTCCCGACGAGGCCCTCAAGGCGCTCGACGCCGACCGCTATTACAGCTGGGTGCTGTACGCCTTCGTGCCCTTGCAGATTGGCGTGACCATCGCCGGCGCGTGGATGGCCGCCACCCTGGACATGCCCTGGCACCACCTGCTGGGCCTGGCCATCAGCGTGGGCATCGTCAATGGCGTGGCCATCAACACCGCGCACGAGCTCGGCCACAAGAAGGACAAGCTCGACCGCTGGTTGGCCCGCATCTCGCTGGCACCGACCTTCTACGGCCACTTCTACGTCGAGCACAACCGCGGCCACCACAAGAACGTGGCCACGCCGGAAGACCCGGCCAGCTCGCGCTTTGGCGAAACCTTCTGGGCCTTCTGGCCACGCACCGTGATGGGCAGCCTGCGCTCGGCCTGGCAGCTCGAAGCCGAGCGGCTGCAGCGCGCCAACAAGGGCGTGTGGAGCGTGGACAACGAGAACCTGCAGTCCTGGGCGATGTCGCTCGTGCTGTTCGGGGGGCTGCTTGCGGTGCTGGGCTGGAAAGCCTTGCCCTTCCTGCTGATCCAGGCGGTGTACGGATTTTCGCTGCTGGAGGTGGTGAACTACCTGGAGCATTACGGCCTGAAGCGCCGCAAGAACGCCGATGGCCGCTACGAGCGCTGCGAGCCCGAGCACTCGTGGAACAGCAACCACACCATCACCAACCTCTTCCTGTACCACCTGCAGCGCCACAGCGACCACCACGCCAACCCCACGCGCCGCTACCAGACCCTGCGCCACTTCGACGACAGCCCGCAACTTCCCTCGGGCTACGCCGGCATGATCACGCTGGCCTACATCCCGCCGCTGTGGTTCGCGGTGATGAACAAGCGCGTGATCCGCCACTACCAAGGTGACCTGGACCGCATCAGCTTCGACCCGGCCAAGCGCGAGGCCTTGGTGGCCAAGTATGCCGATCACGCGGCCAGCGTGCGGGCGCAGGCCCCTGCCTGAGGGCATCTGATGGCGTCTGACGGCATCTGACAGGGGGCGAAGGCGCTACAGTGCAGGGGCGTGATCCGCGCGCCCCTTCACCCAGTCAGCTTGCCCACCCATGTCCGCCCCTGCGAACGCGCCTGCCCCGGAACCTGCGCCTGACAGCCTGGCCGATGCCGGCTTCGTGGCCGCGCTGCGCCAGCAGATGGTCAAGTTCGCGCGCCTGCACCTGGGGGACAGCCACCTGGCCGAGGACGCCGTGCAGGAAGCCTTGGTCGGCGCCTGGACCGGCGGCAAGCGCTTCGCCGGCCGTTCGGCCTTCAAGACCTGGGTGTTCGCCATCCTCAAGCACAAGGTGGCCGACCTGCTGCGTCACAAGCAGCGCATGGTCGATGCGGGCTCCTTGCTGAAGGAAGGCGAGGGGCAGTCCCTCGATGACTTCTTCGACGACAAGGGCCACTGGTTGCAAGACGCCAAGCCCGCCGCCTGGCGCTGCCCCGAGGCCAGCCTGGAGCAGCAACAGTTCTGGGCCGTGCTGGAGGTGTGCCTGGACGGCATGCCGGCCGCTCAGGGCCGCGTCTTCATGATGCGCGAGTTCATGGATTTCGAGACCGAGGAAATCTGCGCCACCGTGGGCATCAGCAGCGGCAATTTCTTCGTGATGATGCACCGCGCCAGGCTGCGCCTGCGCGAGTGCCTGGACCAGCGTTGGTTCGCCAAGGAGGCATGAGCATGGGCAAGCACCGCGTGATGATCCCGTGCGACGAGGCCACCCGTTTGCTCTCGGAGGCCCAGGACCGCAGCTTGGGCGCGGGCGAGCGCACCGTGTTGCGCATGCACACCTGGATCTGCAGCGGCTGCCGCCAGTTCGGCGCGCAGGTGGGCTTCATCCGCCAGGCCATGAAGGGCTTTGCCGACCGCAACGATGGCCATGACAACGGCGATGGCGGCGGCGATGGCAGTGGTGACGGCGACCGCCGCGGCCCGCCCGGCGCGCGCTGACCCGCTCAGGGGATCTCGACCCCACCCATGCGCGACACGATGGTGCCCGAGCGGCCCATGACGTAGGCCGAGCGCGGCTGCAGCTCGAAGCGTTTGGGCGCGGGCAGCATCACCGCCAGGCGCGCAGCCTGCGCGGCGCCCAGCTGGCTGGCATCGACCTGGAAGTAATGGCGTGACGCGGCTTGCGCACCGAACACGCCTTCGCCCCATTCCACGTTGTTGAGGTAGATGTCGAGGATGCGGTCCTTGCCCAGCAGGCCTTCGAGCATGAAGGTGATGGCGAACTCCTGGCCCTTGCGCAGGAAGTTGCGCTCGCTGCTCAGGAACAGGTTCTTGGCCAACTGCTGGGTGATGGTCGAACCGCCGATGACCTTGGGCGTGGCGCTCAGCGCCGTGGGCGGAGGTGGGGCCGCGCGACCACGCTTGGCGGCGCGCTCGGCCGCACGCTGGTAACGCGCTTGCGCGTCGGCGCGGACCTTTTCGGCGCGGGCCTGTGCCTGGTTGTTCTTCTTCCAGGCGTTTTGCAGCGCGTCCCACTCCACGCCGTGGTGATCGACAAAGTTGGCGTCTTCCGAGGCGATCACGGCGCGGCGCAGGTTGTCGGAGATGCGGTTGCCGTCCACCCAGTCCTGGCTCCAGGCGATGCGGCCTTGTGTGCGCAGCAGGCGGGCCGCTTCGCTGCGCTGGAAGGTGGTGGATTGCGGGTCTACCACGCGCATCAGCGCGATGCGACCGAGGAAGAACAACTGCAGGCTCAGGACGCTGAGCACGAGCAGCACGGAGATCCGCCAGACAGCGCGCATCGGTGTCAGGCCCCGGGGGCGTCCACCAGGGCGCGCAGCTCGCGCAGCACCGGGGCCGTGTCGGGGCGCACGCCGCGCCACAGCAGGAAGCTCTCGGCCGCTTGCTCGACCAGCATGCCCAGGCCATCCCGGCCGGTGGCGCCGTGCCCGCGGGCCCAATCCAGGAAGCCTTGCGCGGCGGGGCCGTACATCATGTCCAGCGCCAGGCTGCCTGTGCGCAGCACCTGCGGGCCGACGGGCACGCCTTCGCCCGAGAGGCTGGTGGCCGTGCCGTTGACGACGACATCGAAGGCCTCACCGGCATCCTGCAGCGACCGTGCGCTCAGGCGCACGCCGTGTTGCCGGGCGACGTCGGCGTGCCGCGCCACCAGCTCTTCGGCCTTGGCCACGGTGCGGTTGGCCACCACCAGCTCGGCGCAACCCGCTGCGATGAAGGGCCCCATCACGCCGGCACTGGCGCCACCGGCACCGATCAGCAGCACGCGCTGGCCCGCCAGCGGCACGCCGGCATTGACGGTGATGTCGCGCACCAGGCCGATGCCATCGGTGTTGTCGGCCAGCCAGCCGCCTTGCGCGTCGGTGTCGAAGCGCAGCACGTTGGCGGCCTGGGCCAGCTCGGCGCGTGGCGTGCGGCGCGCGGCCAGGGCGAAGGCCTCGAACTTGAAGGGCACGGTGACGTTGCAGCCGCGGGCGCCTTCGCCGGCGAAAGCCTGCACCGTGGCCGCGAAAGCGTCCAGCGGGCAGAGCAGGCGGCCGTAGTCCACGGACTGGCCGGTCTGTTGCGCGAACAGGCTGTGGATGTGTGGTGAGCGGCTGTGGGCGACGGGGTTGCCGGCCACGGCATAACGGTCAACGCAACGGTCGATGGCAGAGGGCGCAGTCATGGGGCGGTGGCGTTGGACAAAGGATTGGGGGCCGTGGTGGTGGCTTCCAGGCCGGCGTCGCGGGTGAAACGGAAGCGCGAGGAGATCAGCAGCAGGTCGTGGCCGGCGCTGACCTCGGGGGGCACGGGGTCGAAATGGTCCATGGCCATGACGATGCCGCGGGCGCGCTTGTCCAGCGCCTTGTTGCCCGAGCTGCGCGTCACGATGGCCTCGACGATCTTGCCCTGGCGGTTGACCCACACCTCCATCACCAGCTCGCCGTACAGCTTCTGGCCGTTGGCGCTGGGGAAGTGCTCGGTGCCGGCGCGCTCCACCCGGGTGCGGAAGGCGCTGTAGTACAGGGCGTCGGCGGACTTCAGCGTGGCCGGGCTCAGGTAGCGCTTCTTGGGTCGGGCGTTCTCTTCGCGGATGCGCTTTTCCAGCTCGGCCAGCAGCTTGGTGAGCTGGCGGCGGCGCTCTTCCTCGGCCTGGGCCTGCTTCGCATCGGTGGGCGCGCGGGGTTGCGGCGGGGGCAGGGCGGCCAGCTCATTGCGCACCTGGGTCAGCAACTGCTGCTGCTCGGCCTGCATCTGCTCGATCATGCGGGCGGTTTGCTCCAGCGCGTCGCCAACCTCGTTGTCGGGCGATGGCGGCAGGGGCGAGGTGGCGCGGCCCTTGTCGGCCTCACCGCCGCCGGCCAGGTTCTGCTGCGCCAGGGCCTGGGCCTTGTCGGGCTTGGCCTCGCTGCCGGCGTTCACCAGGATCACTTCCAGCGGCGTGTTCTGGAAGGTGCGGTTGAAGCCCTCCGGGTCCACCAGGCGGAAGCTGAACAGGCCGATGTGCAGCAGCGCCGACACCCCCAGGCAGACCTGCAGCAGGCTGAGGGACTTCCACAGGGCGATCAGGCGAGGGGGCATCGGCAGTGTGTTCGCAAGACGATGGCGGGTTGCTGTGGCCTGGCGTCAGGCGTCAGGCGCCAGCGGCCGGGGCTTCGGGCGCATCGGCATCGGCCACGTCGATGGCCAGCGTCAGCGGCCCTGCATTGTCCAGCACCTCGCTGTCGTCTTCCTCGCTCGCGTCCGCCTGGTCCGCATCGCCGCGGGGCTCGGCCTCATCGAGTCGGGCGATGACGCTGGCGTGCACGTCGAGCGTCAGCAGGTCCACGCCGGTGATGCGCACGCGCACCTTGGCATGGCGCGGCAGGTTGTCGGCGCCGATGGCCTTGAAGACCAGGGGCAGGGCGTCGGCGCGCACCAGGCCGTTGACCATGACGGCGCAGTCCAGCTCGGAGATGCCTTCCTGGCCCAGGTGCTTGATCGTCCAGTAGCGCTCCATGCTCGACTGGAAGCCGTTGTAGGCGCTGTAGGCCCCGTCGAAGTTGGAGATGACGGCGAAGAGCTCGGCGTCCTTGGGCTTGAAGGGCGCGACCAAGGCGGCGGTGCGGCCGTTCTTGGCGCAGGCGATGATCTGCCACTGGTTGACCAGGTCCACGTAGCGGCGCAGCGGCGAAGTCGCCCAGGTGTATTGCGCCACGCCCATGCCAGCGTGTGGCGCGGGCTTGGTGGACATGCGCACCTTGATGCCCGGCTGCAAGCTGGCCTGGCTGCGGTAGATGCCCGGCACGCCGAGCTCGGCCAGCCAGCCGCCCCAGGTGCTGTTGGCCAGGATCATGGCTTCGGCGACGATGAGGTCGAGCGCCGAGCCGCGCTGGCGCGTGCCGATGAGCACCTGTTCGTTGCCCAGCGGCTCGATGCCGTCCGACATGGTGTTCTCGCCATTGGGGCCGAGCAGCTTGAACGAGTAGTCCGGGCGGTTGAAGTTCTCGGGCTTGCCGCGCACCACCTCGCGCTGCGCTTTGAGGTGCTGGGCCAGGCGGAAGGCAAAGGCCAGCTCGGGCGCGAAGGCGTAGTCGGCCGGAGCCTCGCCCGCCAGCGTGGCGTTGGTGATGATGCCGTCAAGCTGGTCGTGGCGCAGGTTGGCTGCGATGGGCACGCGCTCCAACTTGGTCTCGCTGGACTTGCGCTCCAGCGTGGCCTCGTCGAAGCTCACGTAAAGCGAGACCGCCGGGCAGTCTCGCCCTTCGATCAGCGTGTAGGCCTGCACCACCTCGTCGGGCAGCATGGTGATCTTGTGGCCCGGCATGTAGACGGTGGACATGCGCCCGCGGCCGAGTTGATCGACCGGCGTGCCCGGGGCGATGGCCAGGCCCGGTGCGGCGATGTGGATGCCGTAGGTGACGGTGCCGGTGCCCAGGCCCTGGACGGACAAGGCGTCGTCGATCTCCGTGGTCATGGAATCGTCGATGGAGAAGGCCTGGACCGTCGCCAGCGGCAGCTCGTCCTTGACGGGCGGGGCGTCCAGCGGCGGGAAGCCCGTGCCCTTGGGGAAGTGCTCGAACAGGAAGCGCTTGAAGTGGAACTGGTAGGGGCTGTCGATGGCGCCCGCGTCCTTCAGCAGGTCCAGCGGTGCGCGTTGTGTGGCCTTGGCCGCGTCCACCACGGCCTTGTAGGCCGGGCCGTTCTTATCCGGCTTGAACAGGATTTTGTAGAGCTCGTCCTTGATCGCTTGCGGGCAGCTGCCGGCGGCAAGCTCCTGCGCCCATTGTTCGATCTGCAAGGCCTGCTGCTTCTTGCGCTCAATGGCGACCAGGGCCTGCTTGAGGATGTCTTCCGGGGCCTTGCGGAAGCGGCCTTTGCCACGGCGGTGGAAGTAGTGCGGCGTTTCGAACAGGCGCATCAGCATGGCGGCCTGCTCGATGGCACTGGCCGTGGCGCTGAAGTATTCGCGGGCGAGGTCGTCGAAGCCGAACTCCTCGTCGGGGGCGGTCTCCCAGACCAGGTCCACGTCGATGTCGGTGGCGAGCGCGGCGGCCTGCGCCAGCAACTCGGCCGGCGCCGGCTTGGCGAACTTGATCAGCACGTTGGCGGCTTTCGCCTTCACGCGCTTGCCCGAGTCGAGCTCGATCTGCATCGAGGCGTCGGCTTCGGACATCACACGGCCAGCCAGGAATTTCCCGGCGTCGTCAAACAGGGCAAACATCGAAAGGGGGTCTCTTTGGGAGTCAAGCCGCGATTGTCCCATTTTGGCGCGACGGCTTGGGCCGTCGGCCTTCAGGCGCTGGGTTGCGCGAAGCCCAGCCAGTGCAGCAGCGCCGGCATGTGCTGCGCAAAATCGCTCACCGCGTGGTCGCTGCCGTCCAGCAGCGTCACCTGAGCGCCTTCGTGGTGCGAGAACATCTCGCGCCAGTCCAGCACCTCGTCGCCCTTGGCAATCAGCGCCCAATGGCGCTCGGGGTGGTGCAGGGGGTAGGGGTCCAGCAGCGCGAACTGGTGGATGAATTCCTCGCGGAAATAGAAACGCTCGCTCGGGTCGTGGAAGGCGGTCTGCTCGCCGATGTGGCGGGCCAGGTCACGTGCCGGGGCCACGGCCGGGTTGATGAAGGCCGCACGGCAGCCCAGCAGCTCGGCCAGCACCGCGGCGTAAAAGCCGCCCAGCGACGAGCCCACGACGGCCATGCCCTCTCGCGGCCACAGCGCCACCAGCTCGCGCAACTCGGCCACCGTCTGGGTGGGCGAAGGCGGCAGTTGCGGGCAGTACCAGGCCACATCCGCCCCTTGCCGCTGCAGTTGCTGCACGGCCTCACCCAGCATCCGCGCCTTGTTCGAGTGCGGCGAGGAGCGGAAACCGTGCAGGTAGAGCAGGTGGGTGGGCGGCGTCATGCCCCGCATTGAACGCCCGCAGGCGGCGGTCCGTCAAGGCCACCGCCCCATGCCCGGTTCACAGGGGCGCGTGCCTCACTTCACGATGAAAGCGTCGCGCGCCTGGCGACCCAGGAAAGGCTGGTCGGTGAAGAAGCCGTCCATGCCCAGGCCCAGGAAGGCCTTGATCTGGCCAGCGAGGTCACCGTACTCGGCGGGGTTGGCGCTGCTGTCGAACTCGTTGGGCAGGAAGGTG
>CAIQIL010000407.1 GCA_903871865.1 uncultured Burkholderiales bacterium | reverse complement strand
GTGGCCGCCGCGGGCGTGCTGGGCCTGATCAAGGCCACGATGGCATTGCCCCGCGAGTGCGTGCCGGGCACCCTGCACTTCGAACACCCCAACCCGCAGATCGACTTCGCCAGCACACCTTTCCACGTCAGCGCACAGGCGCAGGCCTGGCCGCGGGCCGATGCTGGCGATGCTGCTGGCGCGACGCCGCGCCGGGCCGCCGTGAGCTCTTTTGGCGTGGGCGGCACCAACGCCCATGTGATCGTGGCAGAAGCGCCTGCGCCCACACCGGCCAGGGTGCAGGTGCCCGACGAGGCCGCTGCGCTGCAGTTGCTGCCCTTGTCGGCCAAGCATCCGGAGGCCTTGCTGCAGCGCGCCCAGGGCCTCGCCAGACACCTGCAAGGCTTGCAGCAAAGCCAAGCCGATGTGCCCCTGAGCGCGGTGGCGGCCACCTTGATGCGCGGCCGTCAGGCCATGCCCTTGCGGACCACGGTGGTGGCATCCACTGTCGCCGAGGCCATCGAGGCCTTGCAGAAGGTGCAGGGCCACACCAGCAGCCTGCGCGCGCCACGGCTGGTCTTCCTGTTCCCGGGCCAGGGCTCGCAGCACCCCGGCATGGCCCGCGGCCTGTGCGAAGCCTTGCCCGCCTTCCGCGAGGCTTTCGAGCAATGCCTGGCCGCCGCGCCCAATGCGCTGGCACAGACGCTGCGCCATTTGCTCACGCAGGCCACCCCGGACGATGCCCAAGCGGCAGAGGCCCTGGCCGAGACCCGGCACGCACAGCCTGCGCTGTTTGCGGTGTCTCACGCCCTGGGCGCCTGGCTGGACAGCCTGGGTTTGAAGCCGCAGGCCATGATCGGCCACAGCATCGGCGAATACGCCGCGGCCTGCCATGCCGGCGTGATGGACGTGGCCGATGCCATGCGGGCTGTCATCGCGCGCGGGGAAGCCATGTTCGCGCAGTCTGGCGGCGCCATGCTGGCCGTTCGCACGGACGCCGACACCCTGCGGCCTTGGCTGCCCGCCACGGTGGACATCGCCGCGCTGAACGCGCCGCAACTCACGGTGGTGGCCGGGCCGCATGACGACATCGCGCAACTGGCCACCACGCTGGAAGCGCGTGACATCGGCGTGACGCGCCTGAAGGTGTCCCACGCTTTCCACAGCGCGGCCATGGACGGCGCACTGCCACGCGTGCAGGCCGCATTGGCCCAGGCGCGCTTGCAAGCGCCCCAGGCCACGCTGTACTCGTGCATCAGCGGCGCACCTTTGCTTGCCGACGAAGCCACCGATCCGGCCTACTGGGCCCGCCAGGTGCGTGCACCCGTGGCCTTCAGCCGTGCGGTGCTGACCGAACAGTCGCAGGGCCAGACCGTGTTCGTCGAGGTCGGCCCAGGCCAGGCCCTGACCGCCCTGGTGCGACAGCACCGCGAGGGCAACGCAGCGCCCTCGCCCACCGTGCCGCTGCTGAGCTCGGCGCAGGCCGCCCTGCAAGGCACGGGCGAGCCGGCGCGCCATGCCATGCAAGCACTGGGACAGCTGTGGGCCATCGGCGCCGACATCGCCTGGCCAGTGCCTGCGCGCAGCCCGCGCCTGGCCTTGCCGAGCTACCCTTTCCGACGCGACGTGCACTGGTTCACCCGCAGCACCGCCGCTGCCGCACCCGCAGCCCCTTCTTCCAGCCCCTCTCTGCCGCTTGCCATGAACAGACTGCCCCGCATCGAGCAAGAAATCGCCCGCATCCTCAACGATGTGGCTGGCCTGCCGCCGGAGTCGGCCCAGCGCGACGCCACCTTCGTGGACCAGGGCCTGGACTCGCTGTCGCTGACCCAGGCGACCCTGGAGTTCGAGAAGGCCTTCGGCATCAAGCTGCGCTTCCGCCGCCTGCTGGAAGACCTCGACACGCAGGCCAAGCTCGCGGTGTTTTTTGACGGACAGCTGCCGGCCGACAAATTCGCGCCCGAGGCACAGACGCCACCCCCTGCACCCCTTGCGCAGCAGGCGCTGTCGCCAGCGGCCGCGCCAGTGGCGCAAGCCCAGGCCTTCACCGCCGTTCAGCCGATGCAGGCTGTGGCGGGTGGCAACGCCGTGCAGCAGTTGATCCAGCAGCAGGTGCAGCTGATGTCGCAGCAACTGGCCTTGCTGGCCGGCCAGCCCATGGCCACGGTCGCGCAGACAGCGCTGCTGGCGCCCGAAGCCCAGCCCAGCGCACCTGCGGTCAGCAGCCCCCCTGTGGCCGCAGCGGCCCCAGCCGCACTGGAGCAGCCTGGCAAGAACGCCCTGGTGGAGAAGCCCTTCGGCGCATCCGCACGCATCGTGCTGAACGCGCAGAACGACGTCACGCCCGCGCAGCAGCAATGGATCGACGATTTCATCCTGCGCTACAACGCGCGCACCGGCCGCTCCAAGGCCTTCAGCCAGGCGCACCGCAAGGTGATGTCCGACCCGCGCGTCGTGACCGGCTTCAACCCGCTGTGGAAGGACCTGGTCTACCCCATCGTGGCCGACCGCTCCGAGGGCGCCCGCATCTGGGACATCGATGGCAACGCGTACATCGACCTGCTGTCGTGCTTCGGCGCGAACCTGCTGGGCTACAAACCCGCCGAAGTCACGCAGGCCATGATCGAGCAGCTGCAACGCGGCATCGAAGTGGGCCCGCAGCACCCCATGGCCGCCGAGGTGGCGCAGCTCATCTCCGAGCTGACCGGCATGGAGCGCGTGGCCTTCTGCAACACCGGCTCCGAGGCCGTGATGGGCGCCATGCGCATGGCGCGCACGGTCACGGGCCGCAAGAAGATCGCCATCTTCAACAACAGCTACCACGGCATCTTCGACGAGGTCGTCGTGCGCGGCACCAAGCAGCTGCGCTCGCTGTCGGCCGCGCCCGGCATCCTGGCCAATGCGGTGGAAAACATCCTGGTGCTGGACTACGACAGCCCCGAGTCGCTGGAGGTGCTGCGCAAGTGCGCCCACGAGCTGGCGGCCATCATGATCGAGCCGATCCAGAACAAATACCCGACGCTGCAGCCCAAAGCCTTTGTGCAGCAACTGCGCGAGATCGCCACGCAAGGCGGTGCTGCGCTCATCTTCGACGAGGTGGTGACCGGCTTCCGCGTGGCCCCGGGCGGCGCCCAGGAGTTCTATGGCGTGCGCGCCGACATCGCCACCTACGGCAAGATCATCGGTGGTGGCCTGCCCGTCGCCGCGATCGCCGGTGGCAGCCTGTGGATGGACGCGCTGGACGGCGGCCACTGGCAGTACGGCGACGAGTCTTACCCCGAAGCGGGTGTGACCTACTTCGCCGGCACCTTCGTGCGTCACCCGCTGGCCCTGGCCGCGGCCCGCGCCACCTTGCAGCACCTCCAGCGCGGCGGACACGCGCTGTACAGCACGCTCAATGCCCGCACCCAGCGCCTGGCCGACAAGCTCAATGCCGCCTTCAGCGCCCGCAACGCGCCGGTCAAGGCGGTGCACTGCGCCACGCTGTGGCGGCTGTCCTGGGACGACAACACCCGCCACATCAGCCTGTTCTATTACCTGGCGCGGTTCCACGGCCTGCACCTGTACGAGCAGTTCGGCCATTTCGTGACCGAGGCCATGTCGGACCAGGACTGCGACCTCATCGCCGACACCTTCGTCCGTGTGCTCGACGAGTTGATGGGCTTGGGCCTGATCGAACCACGCGGCGGCCCTGCGCCAGCAGGCCCTGG
>CAIQIL010000406.1 GCA_903871865.1 uncultured Burkholderiales bacterium | reverse complement strand
GACACAAGGCGTGACCTTGATCGCGCTGGACGAAGGTGCCAAGCTGATCGGCCTGCAGCGCATCGTGGAAAACGATGCGAACGTCCCGGCCGAGGGCGAGGACGGCGCCGAAGACACCGACGCCACGGGCAACGACACCCCTGACAGCGGCGACGGAACCTCCGAAGCCTGACGCCACTCTGACACGCTGCGGGGCCAAGATGCGAGCCCTGTTTCAACGAACCAAGGACATCCGATGAATTTCCGTCAAACCGCCTGGACTGCCGCCGTGACCGCCACGCTGACCCTGATCGCCCTGCCGGCACACGCCGACAAGCGCGAGCAGATCCTGCGCCTGCCGATCGCCCAGAAGGCCGCCCTGGATGGCCTGGCCTCAGACATCACGCAAGCCCCGGCACGCCAGCTGATGGGCCAGTTCGTGCAGCCCGCCATCGGCCTGGTGCCGCCCGAGAAGCGCGAAGCCACCGGCCAGCAGATCGATGCCGAGCTGCAGAAGTACCAGGACAGCGCCACGCCCATGGTCAAGGCCAGCGCCAACAAGGTCGGCCCCGCCGCCGTGGCCAGCGTGCTGGAAGACAAGTTCACCGAAGAAGAGCTCAAGCAATTGGGCGCCATGCTGGATTCGCCCGTGCTGAAGAAGTACCAAGGCATCATCCCTGAGCTGCAGAAGACCCTGATCGAGAAGGTCTCCAACGACGCCCGCCCGCAGGTGGACCCCAAGCTGCAAGCCCTGCAGGACAACATCCGCAAGATCATTGACACCGCCAGCGGCGGCAAGCTGAGCCAGGCCATGGCCGCGCAGAACGCCGCCCAAGGTGGCGAAGCACCCGCTGCCAAGCCCGCCGCCAAGCCTGCCAAGAAGTGAGCCTTCGACGGTGACCTCCTGACGCCTGCGTCGCCCGCCCCTGCCCTGCGCCTGTCCATGTCCACACCCCCTCGCCCCTTCAACTTCTCGGCCGGTCCGGCCACGCTGCCTGAAGAGGTGCTGCAGCAAGCAGCAGGTGAGATGCTGGATTGGCGCGGCTCGGGCATGGGCGTCATGGAGATGAGCCACCGCGGCAAGGAGTTCACCTCGATCGCCGAGCAGGCCGAGGCCGACCTGCGCACCCTGCTGGCCATCCCCTCGCACTTCAAGGTGCTGTTCATGCAGGGCGGCGCGATCGCCGAGAACGCGATCATCCCGATGAACCTGTCGCGCGGCGGCGTGGTGGACCACGTCATCACCGGCTCCTGGTCGCAGAAGTCGGCGAAGGAAGCGCGCAAGTACTGCACGGCCAAGGTGGCGGCCAGCAACGAGGCCGACCACCACACCACGCTGCCGGCCTATGGCAGCTGGCAGCTGTCGGACAACGCCACGTATGTGCACGTCTGCAGCAACGAGACCATCCACGGCGTGGAGATGCACGCGTTGCCCGACCTGGCCGCGCTGGGCTCGACAGCGCCGCTGGTGATCGACTGCTCCTCGCACATCGCGTCGCGCCCCATCGACTGGTCGCGCATCGGCCTGGCCTATGCCGGCGCCCAGAAGAACATCGGCCCCTCCGGCCTGACCTTGGTCATCGTGCGCGAAGACTTGATCGGTCATGCTCTGCCCGACACGCCCTCGGCCTTCGACTACCAGGTGGTGGCCGACAACGGCTCCATGTACAACACGCCGCCCACCTATGCCTGGTACATCGCCGGGCTGGTGTTCCAGTGGGCGCTGAAGCAGCGCGAGGTGACGCCGCAAGGCGAGCTCACCGGCCTGGCCGCCATCGAGGCGCGCAACATCGCCAAGGCCCGGCTGCTGTACGACTACATCGACGGCTCCGGCTACTACACCAACAAGGTGGCCAAGGATTGCCGCTCGCGCATGAACATCCCCTTCTTCCTGCCGGACGACGGCCTGAACGCCGCCTTCCTGGCGAGCACCCAGGCCGCCGGCCTGCTGCAGCTCAAGGGCCACAAGAGCGTGGGTGGCATGCGCGCCTCGATCTACAACGCCATGCCCCTGGCCGGCGTGCAGGCCCTGGTCGACCACATGAAGCAGTTCGCGGCAAGCCATGGCTGACACCCCATCCAACGCCCCTCACTTCCAGCCCGATGGCCGTCCGGTGGACGAACAGCTGGGCGAGCTGCGCGTGAAAATCGACGCGGTGGACCAGCAACTGCTGGCCCTGCTCAACCAGCGCGCCCGACTGGCCCAGGCCGTGGGCGAGGTCAAGAAGCTCGATGGCTCGCCGGTGTTCCGCCCTGACCGCGAGGCGCAGGTCATCGACCGCGTCAAGAACGCCAACCCCGGCCCGGTGCGCAACGACAGCATCGCCCCGATCTGGCGCGAGCTCATGTCGGCCTGCCGCGCGCTGGAAGGTCGCCAACGTGTGGCCTTCCTCGGCCCCATCGGCACCTTCAGCGAACAGGCCGCGCTGAACTACTTCGGCTCGTCCATCGACGCGGTGGTGTGCCCCTCGATCGACGAGGTGTTCCGTGCCACCTCAGCCCAATCGGCCGATTTCGGCGTGGTGCCCATCGAGAATTCGACCGAAGGCGTGGTCGCCCGCTCGCTGGATTTGCTGCTGCAATCGCCGCTGTCCATCGTCGGCGAAACCAGCCTGATGGTGACGCACAACCTGCTGCGCAAGGACCTCGGCCGCGAGGGCATCGAGGTCGTGGTCGCACACCCCCAAGCCTTGGCGCAATGCCAGGGATGGTTGAGCCAGCACCTGCCTCACGCCGAACGCCGTGCCGTGTCGAGCAATGCCGAAGGCGCCCGCATGGCCGCGCAGGATGCCCGCATCGCCGCTCTAGCCAGCGAACGTGCCGCCAGCCAATACGGCCTGCACGTGGTGCAAGCCGCCGTGCAGGACGAGGCCCACAACCGCACGCGCTTCGTCATCGTGCGTCCGCAAGCCGTGGTCACACCGGCCGCACCCACCGGCCACGACTGCATCAGCCTGGTGGTCTCGGTGGACAACCGACCCGGCGCCGTCCACGACCTGCTGGTGCCGCTCAAGCGCCATGGCGTGTCCATGAGCCGTTTCGAGTCGCGCCCGGCGCGCTCCGGCCAGTGGGAGTACGTTTTCTTCATCGACCTGGCCGGCCACCCCGTCCAGGACAACGTGGCCGCTGCGCTCGACGAGTTGCGCGCCCAATGCTCATTCTTCAAGGTGCTCGGCAGCTACCCGCTGGACGTGCACTGAGCCGCAGGACGACCCACTCATGTTCAACCAGCTCGGTCTGATCGGCTGCGGCCTGATGGGCGGCTCCTTCGCGCTGGCGCTCAAAAAAGCGGGCCTGGTCAAGCGCGTCATCGGCTACAGCAAGTCGCCGTCCACCGTCGAGAAGGCGCGCCGCATGGGCGTGATCGACGTGGCCGCCGAGTCGGCACTGCTGGCTGTCTCCGGCTCGGACATCGTCCTGATCGCCGTGCCCGTGGCCGCCTCCGAAGGCACGTTCAAGGCCATCCGCCACCTGGTGGACCCGGGCGTGCTGTTCATGGACGTGGGCTCCACCAAACGCGATGTGGTCGATGCCGCCCGGCGCGTGCTGAAAGAGCGCCTGCCGTCCTTCGTGCCGGCCCACCCGATCGCCGGGCGCGAGGTCGCGGGCATCGAGCATGCCGACGCGGCGCTCTACCAGGGGCGCAAGCTCATCCTCACGCCGCTGGAGCAGACCGACCCGGTGCTGGTGCAAAAGGCCACCGACGTGTGGGCGGCCGTGGGCTGCCAGGTGCTCAAGATGACGCCCGAGCACCACGACGCGGCTTTCGCGGCGGTGAGCCACCTGCCCCACCTGCTGGCCTTCGCCTACATGACGGCCATGGGCCAACAACCGGGCGGGCAGGAATACCTGTCCCTGGCAGGACCGGGCTTCCGCGATTTCAGCCGCATCGCCGCGAGCGACCCGACCATCTGGCGCGACATCCTGCTGTCCAACCGCGAAGAGGTGCTCAAGCAGTCCGAAGCCTTCCGCCAGGCACTGGACACGCTGGAAGCCCAGATGCGCGCCTGGGACGGCCCCGAGTTGCAACGCATGATCCAGACCGCCTCCGACGCCCGCAGCAAGTGGCAACTGAACCCCGCGCCGCTCAACCCCGCGTCTGCCGGCAAACCCGGGGCCCGCTGAACACCCGCACGGCCCCACCCTGTTCTGTCCTGCCCTGTCGGCCCACGAAGCCGCCTGTGAGACCGCCTCCGCATGTACACCACCGCCTTCCTCGACCTGCCCCCGCTGCTGACCGCTGGCGGCACCGTGCGCCTGCCCGGCTCCAAGAGCATCTCCAACCGGGTGCTGCTGCTGGCCGGCCTGAGCGAAGGCACCACCGTGGTCCACGACCTGCTGGCGTCCGACGACACCCGCGTGATGCTCGAGGCCCTGCGCGCCCTGGGTTGTGAACTCGACCAGCAAGGCGATACCGTCCACATCACCGGCCTGGGCGGCAAGCTCTCGGTGCTGCACGCCGACCTGTTCCTGGGCAATGCCGGCACGGCCATGCGCCCGCTCACCGCGGCCCTGGCGCTGCTGTCGGCCACGCAAGGCGGCGTCTTCACACTCAGCGGCATCCCGCGCATGCACGAACGCCCGATCGGCGACCTGGTCGATGCCCTGCGCCCGCTGGGCTGCATCGTCGAATGCACGGGCCAGGAAGGCTACCCGCCGCTGCGCCTGGCCGGGGGGCAACTCAAGCTGTCGGCGCCCATCCAGGTGCGCGGCGACGTCTCCAGCCAGTTCCTGACCGCCCTGCTGCTGTCGCTGCCGCTGGTCTCGCAAGATCAGGCCCTGACCATCGAGGTGGTCGGCGAGCTCATCTCCAAGCCCTACATCGAGATCACGCTGAACCTGCTGGCCCGCTTCGGCATCCAGGTGCAACGCGACGGCTGGCAACGCTTCGTGATCCCGCAGGGCAGCCGCTACCAGTCGCCGGGCAGCATCCACGTCGAGGCGGATGCCTCGTCGGCGTCCTACTTCATCGCCGCGGGCGCCATCGCCGGCATCGACGAGCCGGTGCGCATCGAGGGCGTGGGCAACGCCTCCATCCAGGGCGACATCCGCTTCATCGAGGCGGCGCAGGCCATGGGCGCCAAGGTCACGTCCGGGCCGAACTGGCTGGAAGTGCAGCGCGGCGAACCAGGCCAAGGTTGGCCCTTGAAGGCCATCGACCTCGACTGCAACCACATCCCCGACGCGGCCATGACCCTGGCCGTGATGGCGCTGTACGCCGACGGCACGACCCGGCTGCGCAACATCGCCAGCTGGCGCGTCAAGGAAACCGACCGCATCGCCGCCATGGCCAAGGAGCTGCGCAAACTCGGCGCCACCGTGGTCGAAGGCGAAGATTTCATCGAGGTGACGCCGCCGGCCAACCCAGGCGAGCAGACCGCCTGGCAACACGCCAGCATCCACACCTACGACGACCACCGCATGGCCATGTGCTTCTCGCTGGCCGCCTTCAACCCGCTGGCGCCCTCCGCGGTGAAGGGCAAACCGGTGTCCGTCCGGATCGAAGACCCGCGCTGCGTGGCAAAGACCTTCCCCGACTATTTCGAGGCGCTCTTCCAGGTCGCGCGCACCCACCCGGACTGGATCCCCGTCATCACCGTGGACGGCCCCACTGCCTCCGGCAAGGGCACGCTGGCCAGCGCCCTGGCCACCCGCTTGGGCTACCAGTTCCTGGACTCCGGTTCGCTCTACCGCATCACGGGCCTGCTCGCATTGGAGCAAGGCACCGACCTGGACGACGCCAACGCACTGGAACAGCTCGCCCGCCAACTGGGCGAGGGCATCGCGCTGCGCTTTGACCGCGAGCACATCTGGGTGGACGGCCGCGACGTCAGCGAAGCCGTGCGCCGCGAAGAGATCGGCCAGGCCGCCTCCCGCCTGTCGGCCTACCCCGGCGTGCGCCAGGCCCTGCTGGAGCTGCAAAAAGCCTTCCGCGGCCTGCCAGGCCTGGTCGCCGACGGCCGCGACATGGGCACGGTGGTCTTCCCCGACGCCGCCCTGAAGGTGTTTTTGACCGCCAGCGTCGCCCAGCGCGCCGAGCGGCGGCATAAGCAATTGATTTCTAAAGGGTTTTCTGTTACCCTTGACGAGATCTGCGCAGACTTGGAAGCGCGCGACCTGCGGGACACCTCCCGCGCGGTGGCGCCCCTGGCCCCTGCTGCAGACGCCCGAAAGCTCGACAACTCCGCACTGAGCATCGACGAATCCGTCGACACCGTGCTGGGCTGGTGGGTTCAGGGCTGGCCCCACGTCATCGTTCGGCACTGAGCTGCGCTCCTGCCAACGCCGACCGCCAGGCCAAAGGTCACACACCGTGACAACAAGGCTGTGACGCCCCGTCCCTGCTGCCAGGCAAGGACGCGAGCGATCAGGGTGGCTCCTTCTTTTCGAGCCGCCCGGGTGTCATGTTCTTCAACCCAACCCGCTCTGGTCGTTCCTGTCGATCCGAGCGTTTTCGCTGGTTCACGCCAGCACAGGAAATTCCATGTCTGAATCTTTTGCCGCCCTTTTTGAAGAGTCGCTGCAGCGCACCAACATGCGCACTGGCGAAGTCATCACCGCCGAGGTGGTGGCCGTTGAACACAACTTCGTGGTCGTCAACGCCGGCCTGAAGTCCGAGGCCTATGTGCCCCTGGACGAGTTCAAGAACGACCAGGGCGAGATCGAAGTCCAAGTGGGCGACTTCGTGTCGGTGGCGGTTGACGCCATCGAAAACGGCTACGGCGACACCATCCTGTCGCGCGACAAGGCCAAGCGCCTGGCCTCGTGGCTGTCCCTGGAAACCGCTCTGGAGTCCGGCGACTTCGTGACCGGCACCGTCAACGGCAAGGTCAAGGGCGGTCTGACCGTCCTGGTCAACGGCATCCGCGCCTTCCTGCCCGGCTCGCTGCTCGACACGCGCCCTGTCAAGGACATGTCGCCGTTCGAAGGCAAGACCATGGAGTTCAAGGTCATCAAGCTGGACCGCAAGCGCAACAACGTGGTGCTGTCGCGCCGCGCTGTGGTCGAAGCTTCGATGGGCGAAGAGCGCGCCAAGCTGATGGAAACGCTGCGCGAAGGCGCCATCGTCGAAGGCGTGGTCAAGAACATCACCGAATACGGTGCGTTCGTGGACCTGGGCGGCATCGACGGCCTGCTGCACATCACCGACATGGCATGGCGCCGCGTGCGCCACCCGAGCGAAGTGGTGACGGCCGGTCAGGAAATCACGGCCAAGATCCTGAAGTTCGACACCGAGAAGAACCGTGTTTCGCTCGGTCTCAAGCAGATGG